>JAOUFJ010000018.1 GCA_029858255.1 candidate division WOR-3 bacterium
CAATAGGTCTGTAAGGTTAGAATACGACGGAAAAACGGCGGGTATGACCCGCCGTTTTTTTTGCCCTAAAAAACAAAATTGCTGGGCGAGATTGGTGTTGACATCTGAACGGCTTATTGTATATTTACAGGTAGCTGATCTGCCATAGCCATGAGTATATTGTAAGGAGGTAGATATGTGTAGAAACTGTGTTTGTATGATGTTGTTGATACTACTCGTTTTGGGCCTCACCATGAAAGGATTCGGGTTCGATGGCAAGAGAGGAGGGTTCATCATAGGGGGAGGCGTAGGTGCTGGCATCACATCCTACACTGGGACGGTCGAATATCTCGGTATGCAGATAACCTCTGATCGTGAGACAAAATTCTCTGGAGTGACGAACTTTCTGATTGGCGGTGGTGTAAGTAAAAACCTATTGCTCTACTATACAAACAAGGTTTCCTGGTTCTCAACTGATGAGGTGATAACCATTTTCGGGCTCAGTGGATTAGGCATAACCTACTATTTCGATCCAAAGGCTCCCAGTCCATTGCTAAAAGGTGGGTTAGGATTCTCGTCCTTTATGGCTCCGTTTGAAGACTATGAGGATTACTGGGGTTTTGGCTTCTCCCTCGGCGCTGGTTACGAATTCAGTCCACATTGGAGTGTCGAAGCAGATATTATTATGGGTTGGCCATCCTATGACAACCCATTTGGTGCATCACTTACTTTGAATACTTTTGCTGTACAGATTGGTATCCATGGAGTAGCGTACTAGATGTACGCCCGCTGTGGCAGATTGGCTACACCTAGCTCAAAATACCTGATCTAACCTCTCGAGTAAGGCTGTTAATATTCTTGGCAGCCGCATCGAGAACCAACAATGTAGCGGCACATCTGGTTTTAATAACAGGGTTCGTTCTTCAGAAACCTGAGCACCGCGTAACTTTAAGACTATCCTTATAATCTATCCCGCACCTTTCGGGCCATAACAAGGCTTTGATAGACACCGTTCTATTTGTGCTTATTTAATGTGTGGCTACATGCCTATCGCTGTAATCATATTTTATATCGGTGTAATCTATTGCCGCTGTAAGCGGCAAACGGAGAGAGAGGGATTTGAACCCCCGACCCCTTGCGGGATACGCGATTTCGAGTCGCGCGCCTTCGTCCACTCGGCCATCTCTCCTGACAGATCGTCTGATGTTTTACGGTTACGATGCCCGTTGAACTAACCGAAAAACGCAACATTATTGTTCGAGTAAGTCTGCAAATCCTTCTATTGCAGACGCATCGAGAACTAATAATTTACCGGCGTTCCGTGCTGCCGGTCTGTCATTCCCGGGTTTAGCCGGGGAATCCAGAAGACTTCTGATTGCCTTTTTCTTTCTTCCGTTTTTTTTCAAAGAAACTCTTCATCAAAGAGGCGGCTTGTGAACCAAGCACTCCTTGAGTTATTTCGACACGGTGGTTTAGTTTCGGTTCATTCACAATGTTGAAAACAGAACCGCACCCGCCGAATTTCTCATCCCGGACGCCGAATATTATACGCTTCACGCGTGCCAATACAAGTGCGCCGGCACACATTATGCAGGGTTCCACGGTTGTGAACATTTCGACGTCATTGAGGCGCCATGAACTCAGCGCATTTGCCGCAGCGGTAATTGCGAGGATCTCGGCATGGGCGGTTGGGTCTTTGAGACCCTCGGTTTGATTATGCCCGCGGCCGATTATTTGATTCTTGTAGACCGCGACCGCGCCGATGGGCACTTCATCTCTCTCAAAGGCTTTTTGCGCTTCCCTGAGCGCCTCTTTCATGAAATAATCGTCGTTCATACCTCGCTTCGCTCGTATGAGATTGCTTCGCTTGCGCTCGCAATGACGTGAGACGGTCTGTTATTGCGAACCCCGCGCAAACGGGGCGTGGCAATCTCCACCTTCACGTCTGTCATTGCGCGGAGGGTAGCGACGAAGCAATCTAAATAATGACACCCCGTTCTTCGCTGCGCTCGAACGAGGGTCTTAAATTACGCAATATCATTCTGTCATTGCGAACCCCGCAGAGCGGGGTGTGGCAATCTCAGACAAGAATTGGATCCCTTCGCCGAAGCTCAGGACTCTCAGTTCTGCAGCTACATCAAAGATGTAGGCAGAATTGGAGCGCGCCCGAGGCGAGTTGAACGCCTAACCTGCGGATCCGTAGTCCGCCGCTCTGTCCAATTGAGCTACGGGCGCAACATATTTCTCAACACTTTGCGGCACACTAACCGCTTGAGAATTTCGAATGTGCGGTATCTGTGCAGTCCGTATGAGCATTATATCCTGCAGAATCCAGCTTGTCAACCGCATCCCTCAAGCTCTTGTTTGAAAGGTGACTGTATCGCATTGTCGCCTTGATATCTCTGTGCTCCAGTAGTTCCTGCACAGTCCGAATATCGACTCCGGTCATTATTAATTCAGCCAGCTTCTTGGAAGTACTAATAGTGCAGGACAGTATATCAATCCCGCAACTGAGATTCTTTTAACCTGGTACACAGTATTATGCATACTATGGTCAATCCTGTGAGCATAAGCAAAGAGGCGGTCATGCTGCCGGTCCCGGGCGCTTTCAACATGTCCATGCCAAAAATGAAAACGATGCCAGAAATCTGTCCCATGACAAGGAGTAGATTATTGGATGTACCTTCCGGAGCTGGATAGGTTATTTCTGCACCATACTGGAAACCAATTGGACCAGCGCTTAGTAGAAAGAAACCAAAAACAAAACCCGAGCAGAGCAAAAGCGCGTAACTGGTGAAAAAAGTCATGCCAACAAGTCCCGGCGTCAACCCTATCAATGACACAAGAATAAAGGTTCTTCTCTTACGATACTTATCAGAGAAGAGTGGCATGACTATGGCACCCAAAATGCCGCCTATCAGCATCAGTCCACCTAACATCCCGGCCTGGGAAATTGAGAAGCCTCGTGGCCTCACGATGTTCTCTATCCACGTGGAGACGCTGTTGAATATACCGAGGCCTATGAAGAAAATAATCAGCAATAAGATAAAATCCTTCTGCCTGAGCATTTTCTTGAGGCCATCGAGCATCAATACTCTCTCTTCATGCCCCCGCGGGCACGGCGCGGTTGGAGGCTTTTCCCTTGCAAAGGCTGCAAACGTAATTGCCGCGGCTACTGATACTATACCGTATATGACAAGCATGCCTTGTATGCCGTATTTCATGGCAAGATAGGGAGTCAGGATCATTGCCGCGAGAATGCCGATGTATAGTGCCAGAGTCCCCAATCCTGCGGCAGTGGCCCTTTCGTTGATCGGGAACCATCGGGCAGCAACTTTGGTGATAGAACCAATTATGAAGGGTTGGCCTATGGCAATTCCGATCTGTGACGCGAAAACTACCCAGTAGTATGAGGCGAATATTCCGCGTGTCAAGGCGAAAACCGCGGTCAATAGCGCTCCTATACCTACTGCGACGCGAAATCCATATGTGTCTATTACCCAGGCGGCAGGTAATACAACCAGTATATACACCACCATGAAGCACATAGATAACAGGCCAACTGACAGATCCGACGTATTGAAGAACTGTGCTGCTTTTCCAGTGATAGGAGCAAAGGTTATCCAGAGTAACTGGGTCATACCGGCAATAAACATGAAAACCAAGAGCACAAACCACCGGTAGCTGTATAGTTTCATACTTCTTTCAACCAACATCTCTCACCTCCCAACGTTTTTACACCATACCCAAAACAAATGGTATCTATTCCATGCTCGTTTTGTTCAGCAACCACTGGCATGCATCAAGAAGCTCTTTCTGGTTTGGCGGCATATGTTCTCCCGGGGTGATTACAAGGGTGTCATTCAGATCTGCATATCCGAATTGAATATGCATCGCTCGATTGTCATCCAGATTCCAGTCATTTTCGCGGGAGATTAGATATATGCATTTGCCTGCAAGTCCTTTGCTTTCAGCATAATCTAATGCACCTTTATGGGCGCAGACCGCAACGACACCACGGAAGTTTTGTCTATGTAAGAACAAAGACAACAGCGCTTGCACACCCATTCCTGAAAAACCATATATGAAAACCCGGGATAAATCCACATTGAAGTTGCATACGAGTTTTTCGTACGTCTTCATTATATCCTGATCATTCAAATGGCCTGCCCGATGATTTCTGCTTTCGTGACAGGTTGCCACTATCATCTTCAGGCTATCGGCAACAAAGATGATTGAATCCAAATCCTCGGCAGTTGTTCCCGTGCAACTCAGCACGAGCAGGGCTGGATAGTAATCTGAGGTATTTGAATTAACGGACACGTAAAAACAATCGGAATCAGCATCGCATATAATATGATCACCTGCAGCAAAAGTAATGATGACCACCAGTGAAATGGAAAAATGAATAACTTTCTTCATTGTCCGATTATGTGTATCATAACGAATGACAGTCTGTTGTCAACATTCGGTTACTACCGCACAAGATGCGCGTCTCGCGCGAGAATAGTGCGGTCCGTATTGATCAAACCTATGACTGTGGTTGGAACGATTAAAATTTCATTGAACTCGAAAGAAATTCATTTTACTTGAATGCCCTCCTCGTATGGTGGTGGGGAGTGACAGAAGTTGTCACTCCCCCTTTTGTTTTCACGACCACGTTCTCTGGAATCACACCGGTATCTTGACATAACCCTAATATAGAATAGACTTGTATTAAGGAGGAAAGATGAAAATTTTCTATGCACTATTGGCTATTATTGCCATCGTTGGCTGCGGAAACAATGCGTCTGTTGAATTCGGCATGAACGATGAGGCGCTCTTTGACGGCGTGGCGGGTGACCTCCGCATGAGAGTTACGCAAATTGAGGCTGCCGTTGCTGGTGAATACACGATAGTATGGGAGGGCACCGAGTACGTGCAGGTTGAGCTTCAGACGTCGGATTTCGCGTCCATTACCAACGGCTATGTTGATGTTGAACCGGGAACATATTCCAGAGTCCGTATCACATTGGATTCACTGGTACATGTTCAGCAGACGGCAACGGTATCCGTGGTTGATTCCGCTTTTTCATTCATCGCCGAGGCATTTACACCGATCGTTATTAGCGAAGGCGATGAACTCGAGTTGGTTATAGTGATAAATGCGGAAACCTGGTTTAACGAAAATACAGGGGCGATTATAGAAAACCATTATCCATTTGAGGGTGCTGCGCTCCGAGTTTTCTACGGAAATTAGTGATTGAACAAATCATTAGATTTGGCAAAGTTGTATCTACTCAGGACAAAGCGAAGGAGCTTATTGGAGAAGGACGTCCGGTAGCAGTAACCGCTTTGTCACAGGAAAAAGGCAGGGGCAGGCAAGGGAGAAATTGGTATTCTCCTGAGGGAGGGCTTTACGTTTCGCTGTTGCTCTTCCCGAAGGCTCGGGTGACATCAATTCCTTTGCTTGCTTCACTGACTATCATCAGAACCCTTGAGCATTACGGGCTTTCGAATTTGTCGATCCACTGGCCGAATGATGTTCTGTTGAAGAACCATAAGATTTGCGGTGTTGTTTGCGAACGTTATCAGGATGCGGTTATTTGCGGCGTGGGATTGAACGTCAATATTGAGAAGTTCATACCGCGACTGAGTGGTGCGACAAGTCTGAGAATCGAGACCGGTCAAGCATTCGATATTGATGAAGTCCTTGAGGTTTTTCTCGCTAAGTTCAATGATCTATACGAAGAATTGCAGTTGAAAGGATTGAAGGTAAAAGAGGTACTTAATTACATATCGGGGCTTGGCGAATCGGTCGAGGTCATGACCGCCAAGGGCGTGGTACAAGGTACTGTCTGTGATATTGATGATGACTGGGCTCTACTCTTAAGGGATGAGTCGGGCATCATCAAAAAATATTACTACGGCGATGTCAGACGTCTACAATGGTAGTTGTTTTTGACATCGGCAACACGAATATTCACGTCGGCGTTTACAGGGGCAAAACCCTTGGTCGCCACTTAGTTTTCCCGACTAAGAGCAGACTGCCAAATGCAAAGATCAAGAGAATATTGACTGACAAGAAACTAAGGGGTGCTGCCATTGCTTCGGTCGTGCCCAGTGTAACAAAGCAGATCGTCAATCTATGCACAAAGTATGGCGTGTCAGTTGTAGTTGTTTCTTCAAAGATCGACTGTGGCATCACTTATGCGTATCGCGACCCGTCGACACTGGGTGCAGACCGGATTGCCGCCGTTACTGGCGCTCTGGCTCGCTTCCGGCGTGATGCGATCGTAGTGGATGCAGGGACAGCGATCACAATAGATGTAGTTCTGAGTGGAGGAGAATATCTTGGTGGGGTGATATTGCCTGGCATGCATATGCTCTCAGAAATCATGCACATAAGAACCGCACAGCTGCCTGAGGTTGTTGTTAGGAAACCGAGAAACCTTGCAGGCAGGAGCACTGAGGAATGTATCCAGTCGGGCATTTTCAACGGAACCATGATGATGGTTGGCGGTTTTATCAAAGAACTGAAGAAACAGTATGGCAGTGACTTCTTTTGTGTGTCAACCGGCGGTTCGGGCGCGCTATTAGCCAGGCACATTAAGGATATCCAGAAGTATGATGCCGACCTCGGCATGTACGGCGCTCTGGCAATATATTATCGATATGCCTAGGACTAAGAAAATAAGCAAGTTCTTGAGTGAAACCCCAGACGAAACCCGGAATGTAGCACGGGAACTCGCCCGGTCGCTAAAGCCTGGTGACGTTCTATACCTGTACGGAGAACTTGGCAGCGGTAAGACGGTTTTTGTCAAAGGTTTGTGTGAGTCGTTAGGTGTGAATGATGATGTGACGAGTCCAAGTTTTGTCATTGCCACTGAATATCACGGGAAGTATGTGATAGCGCATGTTGATCTTTACCGGCTGGACGGAAACGCAGTGACCGATCTGCCTATCGAAGAATATATTCTCGAGAAAGGTATTACCGTGATCGAATGGGCAGATCGTATCAGACGAGTGGCACAGGGAATTATCGTGAAAATGAGTATTTTGAACCACCATAAGAGAACGATTGAAATTGAAGATCTTAGGGATTGAAACATCGTCTCCAATATTCTCGTTATGTCTGAATGAGGATGAAGAGACGCTTCGGGAGTTCAGCAAGCGGCGTGAAATAGATGGCTATGGAGATGCAGAAATATTCAAGGCAGCGAAAGACATTCTCGATTCGGTTGGGGGCGAAAACATCGGTGCTATCGCAGTGAGCATCGGTCCCGGTATGTTCACTTCATTGCGTGTCGGCTTGAGCCTGGCAAAGGGTATTGCACTCGTCAACAATACGCCGCTGGCTGCGATCAATACATTGGATATAATCGGTGTACAACCTTCGCTGCCAAACTTGCGGATGACGGCTGTGGTGAATGCTTACCGCGGTGAGGTATATGCAGCATTCTATGACAGTGGTAAGCGAGTTAGTGATTATCTTCTTGTGACCCCCCAAAAACTATTAGAAATGGTCGGGGAACAAGCAATCATTATCGGTCCTGGAGTGGATGCTGTTGCCGGGGCTGGACCGGTCCGTTCTGATATCGAACTCAGAAGGGACGAAAAATACCTGCCCACTGCTAAAGGGGTAGTCTCGCTGGCGCTGCCCCGCATACGGAAAAGCGATTTCGACGATATCCATTTTCTCGAGCCATATTATATTAAGAAGACCGATGCCGAAAGAAATTATGCTAAGGATAATGCGCTTTGACGATCTGGATGGCGTGGTCGAGATCGAAAGGCGCGTGTTTCCAAATCCGTGGCCGCGTTATTTCTTTGAAAAGGACCTGGAGTCAGGAAACGCCGTTGCCCTTGTCGTTGAAGATAGCGGTAAGGTGGTCGGCTACGCGCTCGGTGCATGTATTGATGTCGCACTGCACATATCAAATATCGCAGTAGATACAGATTTTCAACGGCAGGGATTGGGCAGCAAAATGCTTCGCGAGATGGAGAACGTGGCGGTGGAGCGAGGTTGTGGTTATGCTTACCTCGAGGTGAGAACCACCAATGTCGCGGCGATAAATATGTACAAGAGCAAAGGTTATGATATTTTGTATACAAGAAAGAGATATTATTTAGATGGCAACGATGCATATGTAATGCATAAGGAGTTAAAATGAACCTATTTTTGGCAATGATCGTATTCTGCGGTCTTGATGTGTATTTTTTGAAGGATTCTCCCGACCTGCTCGTAAGGATGATCCCTGAGCATGGAGTCGAACAGCTGACCTTGAAATACAGCTTCAGTGGAGATATGTGGGGCTCAATGGTTGTTCAAAAACAGGGACAGTTCTTCGACGCCAAGATCAGAACACCGCTTGATGCCAGAATAGTCGGGCTCTACGTAGTGTACGACGATGGTAAGGTCGATGACAAAGAAGGGCAGTTATACCTCTACGAATTGAGCATATACCCGCGGATGCTCATGCCCTTTTCAGTCGCCGACCTTGAGGTGGTCATCGCGCAAGCAGACAAGAAGATTGCATCGAAGACGCACGTCGACGAGGCTATCACATTGCTCGGTTATGTTGATGGTATACTGAGTGTGCTGCCGGTCGTGCCCGACTCACCCGGCGAGACACGCAAGAACATGCTGCAGGAAGAAGTGAATAGGTTGAAGGTTTTGGTCGGGAGGTAGAAATAAGTTGAACTCCTCGGGCAGGACTCGAACCTGCAACCCTCCGGTTACATTGACCTCCAACTTTCATTGGAGAATGGACTATCTCATTTCCGTTACTGTACAATTACAGTAAGACGGAATCGGGCGCTTCCCAGTCGCATCAAGCGAAAGGTACTTCCTCACGGAATAGTCTCTGCACCTGCTCCACATGATCCTTAGAAATGTGGAGATTGGCTCAGGGTTACCATATCCGAATTTGAAATTGCCGCGTCGTCCCTCGATGCACTCGGGACTCTTCGCAATGACAAAAAAGTGACTTAGGTTTCCCTGAATTCACCCGATTTTTCAACCGCGATTTCTCGCGGAAGCTGCATGAACCCGGCATGAACCTCACGATGACAATTGGCGCAAAGCATAACGCACTTGTCGAGTTCGACCTTCACTCTTTCCCAACTGCGCGTATACCCCTTCTGCGATATTCCGAAGTCTTTATTACCATTGGTTCTGTGGTGAAATTCCAGTGCGTCTGGGCAACGGTCATATCCGCAGATTTCGCAGCGGCCGCCTTTGTAAGAGATTGCTTTTCTTCGCGTATTCTTCCTTTTCCGGCGGACGGCCTCTATCATGTATTTTCTTCTATCCGAATAGCGCCTTATGTCACGCATATGTTCACAATCCTTGTTTTCATTACAGCCGGATGCTCTACCATTGAGCTACCGAGGATTAGTCTAATTATACGAATATTGATGCTTTTGTCAATCCGTTGAACGCAAGGCATGGCGAAACTATCGTGTTTTTCTGCTATATCTCGATACTTTCCGGATCGTTGTCCGAGTGGATGACGCGCCACTCATTCTCTTCCCGGTCAAAATCTGCAATTTCATCGAGCGGCAGTTTCAGGTATTTGCCTTCGGCGGTCGCAGCGATTTCACCATCACTCAATATCAATTCACCGGTCCCTTCGAAGAAGCGGCTGCCTTCTTTTGTTATCCGGCCGATGACGGTGATCTCACCATCGAGCGGCATCGGTTTCTTGAAACGGGTCTTTATCTCGATCGTGACACCCCACACTTCCTCGTCGTGATGCATTAGGATGGCCCGGCCGATCGTCTCGTCGAGGATCGCCGCGGCAATACCGCCGTGCAGACGGTTTGGATAACTCTGGTGTTCTTCACATGGCTTGAATACTGCGATCAATTCCTTCGTCTCAGTTTCATAGAAGAATGTTTTGAGTCCCAACGGGTTCTTCATACCACATACCAGACACATTTTTGAATTCGGTTGTTTACCGGTTATTTTATATTTCATGTCATCCTCTCTGTCTATTATAATACAATGAAATGAGGGCACGTCAAGTTTTCGGTTGCGTCGGTGCATTACTGTAGCTGATGATTATTGATTTTTTCGAACCTGGTATTATAATATCGCGTTGGATGCTATGAAAATACGTGAGACAGTGAACAAATATCTGCGTAAGGGGCATGACCATGTTATTGGTTATGCCGACTTGAGGAATCTTTTAACCGGGAAATATACACAATACGGCTATGGCATTGTTTTTGGACGCAGATTGGATGATTCGGTAATCGATTCGATCGAAACAGGCCCGAATGTAGATTATTACAATTTATATCAAGCAGTGAATGTTGAACTCGCCGAAATTGCCAGGAGTGTAGCGGCGGAACTCTGTGACAACGGTGTCGAGGCCGTAAGTATTGCGCCGACCTTGACGGCTTCAGACCGGAACGAACACTTCGACCGGACCTTGAGTTTGGATTTTTCGCACAAAATGGTGGCTACCCGAGCGGGCCTGGGCTGGATCGGCAAGAGCGGTTTGCTTATTACTTATGATTACGGCCCCAGGGTGAGGTTGGTCAGTGTGCTCCTCGATTATCCGGTCGATTGCTGCCGCGAGCCAGTATTGAAGAGCGAATGTCAAGATTGTGATCTTTGCGTGCAAAATTGCCCGGCAAATGCTCTTTCTGGCAAAGAATGGGATATAACGACAAGAAGGGAAGAGTTCTTCGATGCCTTCGCATGCCGGGAAAAGTGCCGTGAATTAGGTGATTATATTGGGAAGGGTATTCGTCTCTGCGGGATTTGTGTTTCAGTTTGCCCTGTTGGCAAGCGCTGATTTCCTGGGGTTCGTGAGTTTGTGTTTTTGAGTAGACTTAAACCTTTAAAGCCGTCTGGCCGCAAACTTGACAAGGAGATACAACTCAATTATACTATCACGTTGCAGGTCAATCAGAACAATACAGATTCTATTTTGGGATGTTAGAGAGATATAGATATCCATAAAAAAACAAGCAAGGAGGATTCATATGAAGATGTTAATCGGTGGAGAATGGGTCGATAAAGACAAGAAAATTCCAGTTTACAGGCCGTACGATGGTAAGGTCATCGACCATGTACCCGCCGGGACAAAGGAAGATGTACGAAAGGCCATTGAGTCAGCAGTAGAAGGATTCCAGGTAAGCAAGAAGATGCCGGTACACAAGAGGATGGAGATATTGTGGGGAGTCGTTGATTACCTCAGGGAGAACTTCGATGATTTTGCGAAGACCATCGCGTCGGAAGGCAGCAAAACAATACGCGAGGCACGCAAAGAAACGGCCCGCTGCATAAACACTATAAGCATATCGGCCGAGGAGGCCCGCCGAACCCTTGGCGAGACAATACCTTTTGACAGTTTCCCGGGTGGGGAGAACCGCGTAGGATATTACTACAGGTTTCCCATCGGTGTGATCGTTGCGATCACCCCTTTTAACGACCCGCTGAATCTGGTTGCCCATAAACTTGGTCCATCCATAGCAGCAGGAAATTCCGTGGTCCTGAAGCCGGCAACCGACACTCCATTGTCTGCATTGAAACTGGGCGAAGCGTTTGTTGCGGCGGGTTTACCACCAAAGGTACTAAATATTGTGACCGGACGCGGGTCAGAGATCGGTGACGTGCTTGTTTCACACCCGGCAGTGCGCATGATCACCCTGACCGGCGGTGTTGATGCAGGATCGGAAATTCTCAAGATCTCCGGCTTAAAGAAAATTTCGATGGAGCTCGGTTCGAATTGTCCGGTGATCGTTTGCGAAGATGCGGATATGTCCAAGGCGGTTGACCTTTCTGTTTCCGGGGCATTCTGGGCGGTTGGCCAGAATTGTATCGGCGTTCAGAGAATGTTCATTCATGAGAAGATCTTTAATGATTATGTCAGCAAGTTCGTTGAGATGACGAAGAAGATGAAGGTCGGTGATCAGCTGGATGAATCTACGGACATGGGAGCGATGATCAACGAGCGTGAAGCGAAACGCGTCGAGGAGTGGGTGAACGATGCCGTGAAACAGGGCGGTAAGATCCTGACCGGCGGTAAGAGAAATGGTAATTTCTATGATCCCACTGTCATGGTCGACGTGCCGGAAAACGCCAAGCTTGCTGTTGAGGAAGTCTTCGGCCCGGTCGTTCTGATGTATAAATACAATGATTTGGATGATGCGATAAAACGTGCGAATAGCGTGAATTACGGTCTGCATGCGGCAGTCTTCACGCAGGATATTAACAAGGCGTTCAAGGCTGTATACGAGTTGGACTTTGGCAGCGTGATCGTGAATGATTCAACCGATTATCGCCTCGATCAGATGCCCTTCGGCGGAGTCAAGAACAGTGGACTAGGTCGCGAAGGGATCAAATTCTCATTGCTTGAGCAAACCGAACCGAAGGTCGTCTGTTTCAATCTGTAGCGGGACAACTGTATTAGGAAATACCGGCGGTAGCCATTTGCCAACGAACATTATACGAAGCGTTACCGTGTGGTATTGAGATGAACAAAGTGAACGAAAGGAGTTGAGCATGCTGCAAGGTGCCTATACACTTCTCGTAACTCCATTCAACCAGGATATGAGTTTGGATGAAAATGGCCTGAGAGTTTTGGTAAAGAGGCAGGTCGAGGCCGGCGTGCATGGTATCGCGCCGTTGGGTGTGACCGGTGAGAATTCGCTGATGTCGGATAGGGAGATCGCACGGGTGGTTGAGGTTGTTGTTGATGAGGTGAATGGAAAATGTCCGGTAATCCCTGACACCTGCACGAGCAGTATAGAAGCGACGCTGGAAAGGATAAAGATCTTTGAAAAGATCGGTTGTGGTTATGTGTCGGTTTTTGTACCCTATCTTGTTCTGCCTAAAGAGGACGGCATCATACGGTTCTACGAGCAGGTTGCTGATTCTTCAAAGGTTCCGATCCTGATACACAATTCACCCGGGCGTGTTGTTGTAAACCTTTCTCCTGAAGGTACCGCACGGCTGGCACGACACCCCAATATCATTGGTATCAAAGAGGGGGTAAAACTCCTTGATCATCTGGCTAAGATCGTCTACCTGACGAGAGACGAGGATTTCAGTGTTTTCACGGGTAAAGATACGACATTGTACCCCTTGATGTGCTTTGGTGGACATGGCAATTTTGCGGTCGCCGGAAATGTCATACCGGAAGTCATGAGAGATATCTACGAACATTGCGAGCGGGGTGAGAGGAACAAAGCCCAGGAACTTCACTACAAGTACTTCAGCGTTTTCGAAATATTGAGGGCCGAGGCAAATCCTATTGCGGTCAAGGAAGCATTGAACCTGATGGGATTACCAGGAGGTAAGTTGCGCTTGCCGCTGACAGAACTCAGCGCGTCGAAGAAGGAAAAGCTGGTAAAAATACTGAAAGAGAAGGGGTTGGTTTGAAGGCAATAACCGTTCGTGCGCCCAGCACGATTGCGAATCTTGGTCCGGGTTTTGATATCTTTGCTATGGCTCTGGAACATCCGTATATCGAACTAACCATGCAGTTGACCGATACAAATTCGGTTGCCTTTAAGCTTGACGGGTGTCGTGAGGACATTCCGGGAGAGCCCGAAAAGAATTGCGCCGGGTTGGCGGTTATTGAATTGCTTAAGAGAATAGACAGCAAAACGGGCGTGCTCATCGAGCCGCGGCAGACGATCAGCGTTGGCGCGGGCTTGGGGTCATCCGGTGCATGTGCGTCTGCATCGGTTTACGCATTGAACAAGCTTCTCCAACTAAATCTCCATAGTAATCAAATGATCGAAATCGCCAGTCAGGGAGAGGTTGCGTCTGGCAGCGTAGCCCATGCTGATAATGTTGCGGGTGCAATGCTGGGTGGATTTGTGATCGTCAAGAATTACAACCCGATCGATGTCATAAGGATAGATGTACCAGAGGTGCCGATAGTGATAGGTGTGATGAGGAAAACACAGCGTACCACAAGAACCTATATCCCGAAGAGCATGGATCTCACTCTGGTCAAGGAACAGCTGTCTTTGTGTTCACTCGTTGTTCACGCCATCATGAAGGGGGATATTGAGGAACTGGGTAAAGCGATCAACAATGACCATATTTCTGAGCCGGTTCGCTCGCAGTCGATCCCCGGATACAAAGGTATTAAGAAGAAGTTGCTCGAAAACGGTGCTTTCGGCTGTAATGTGAGTGGAGGCGGGTTGTCGATATTTGCCATCTGTGAACAGAGGCGGACCAAGGATATTGCTGATATAATGAAGAAGGCGTTTGCACATGAGAACATTGACAGTGAGATAATCGTCACCAGAGCAAGTAATGATGGAATAAGGGAAGTCGCCAGTGAATAGCACGGGTTTGGCTTCTTTGAAGGCAAGAAATAAATCGCGGAGGGTCTTTCAATGCAAGGAGGAAAAATGAGTTATAATCTGGCATTCATAGGTTTCGGGGTCGTCGGGCAGGGGCTTGCACAGCTGCTCGATGAGAAACGGGACTATCTTAAAGACAGTTTCGGATTGGAGTACAAGGTAACGGCTATTTCTGACCCGGTCAAAGGGTCGGTCTATCAGGAGGGAGGTCTCGATCTGAAAAAGATCTTGGCTCAGGTCGACAAAGAAGGTAACATAAATGGATATGACCAGGGTGTCAAAGGTTGGGACAGTCTGAAAACGATCAACGACACCAATGCGGATGTGATCGTTGAGGTGAGTCCAACAAATATTGAAAATGGAGAACCGGGTATTTCTCATATACGTGCTGCCCTCGGGGAAAAGAAAAATGTTATTACCACCAACAAAGGGCCTGTAGCACTATTTTATAGGGAACTTTCCCAACTTGCGAAGAAAAATGGGGTGGTATTGAAGTTTGAAGGGACAGTACTGAGCGGAACGCCGGCCATCAATCTATCGCTCGAAGCACTTGCCGGTGCTGATGTACGCGAGATCAAGGGCATAATGAACGGCACGACTAACTACATGTTAACCAAGATGGCCGAGGGGCAGAGTTATGAAGAGGTTCTCAAGGAGGCGCAGAGGCTCGGTTATGCAGAGACAAAACCCGATGCAGATGTCAAGGGATGGGATGCACAGGCGAAAATTGTCATTCTCGCAAATGTAGTAATGGGTGGTATGCTGACCCCCGGGGATGTTCCAACTGAAGGAATAACTCAAATAACTCTCGATGATATCGAAAACGCGCGTAAGGATGGCAAGAAATACAAGTTGATCGGTCACGCGTGGAAAGAGGGCGGCAAGGTGATGGCCAGGGTTTCACCTCAATTGGTCGGTGCCGAGGATTTTCTGTATCATGTAAACGGGGTGATCAATGCGTTGACCTTTGATACCGATGTGTTGGGCAAGGTGACGGTTGTCGGCCCTGGCGCGGGCAAGAAGGAAACCGGTTTCTCGCTGCTCGTTGATTTTCTTAATATGCACTGTACTCGCGCTAAATGATACACGGTGATTTCGCCGTGGTTGACATGATGTCGGGTTTGCTGTAGAGTGACATTGTAAGAGGGAGGTAAAATGAATGAGGGAAGGGAGAGGTGGACTTCTAGAACCAGCTTCATAATCGCTTCGATCGGTGCCGCAATAGGTCTTGGCAATGTCTGGCGTTTTCCATACATGTGCTATGAGAACGGGGGCGGGGCATTCCTTATCCCATATTTTGTAGCGTTGTTTACGGCGGGTATTCCTTTGATGATCGTGGAGTACGGTTTGGGGAGAAAGATGCAGGCTGGCGCGCCGACAGCATTTGCAGGTGTTCGCAAGGGAACGGAATGGATTGGCTGGTTGGCATTGATGGTGGTCATGCTGATATTCTTGTTCTATCCGGTCATCATGGCATGGTGTGTCGATTATGTAGTCTATGCTTTTAATCTGAGCTGGGGGACAGATGCGAAGGTTTTCTTCGAACAGGATTTTCTGCAATTGAGCGGCAGCCCCGGGATCCTGGGTGGCATCAGGTGGCCGATCGTGATCGGTCTCGCGGTTGTGTGGTTGGCGATATATCTCAGTCTGTTCAAAGGCCTTAAGGCTTTGAGCAAAATAGTATTCTATACAGTGATCACTCCGTGGGTGATACTGGTGATCATGGTCATAAGGGGTCTGACACTACCTGGAGCGATAGAGGGTTTGAAATTCTATCTTACACCCAATTTTGCAGCACTCTTGAATCCCCGGGTCTGGCTGGCCGCTTATGGGCAGATATTCTTCACCCTTTCACTGGCCATGGGGACGATGATCGTTTATTCCAGCTATCTTCCGAAAAAGAGCGACATCACCAACAATTCGTTCATGGTTTCTCTGGCGAATTGCGGCACGAGTTTCTTTGCGGGGTTCGCGGTATTTTCAATATTGGGTTATTTGGCGCAGGCGATGGGAGTAAGCGTGCCGCAGGTGACACAATCGGGTTTTGGCCTTGCGTTCATAACTTATCCAACTGCGATAAGATTGCTACCTTTTATCCCTGCGTTCTTTGGAATCCTCTTTTTCCTTTTGTTGCTCACTCTTGGTATCGATTCCGCATTTTCGCAGATCGAACCCTTTGTTGCTGGGTTCACCGACAAATGGCATTTTAACAAGAAATTGGTTCTGCCGGTTGTCTGCGTATGCGGATTCCTAATCGGTATCATATTCACGACGAGGGGCGGTTACTACTGGCTCGATATCATTGACTATTTCGCGAGTTCTTATGGCCTGACGTTCGTCGGACTTCTTGAGTGCATTGTCATAGGCTATATCTACAAGGCGCATAAAATGCGTGAGTACGTCAATGAAGTATCTGATTT
The DNA here is from genome assembly GCA_029858255.1 of candidate division WOR-3 bacterium. Classification (NCBI taxonomy): domain Bacteria; kingdom Pseudomonadati; phylum Caldifarciminota; species Caldifarciminota bacterium. The sequence goes on from JAOUFJ010000018.1 coordinate 16,716, forward strand.
CAAGATCGGTAAATGGTGGGATGTCTGTATCAAGATCATCACGCCGGTCATTCTTGGTATTTCTTTGATTCTGAACATAATAGCGCTTGTCCGGAAAGGCTATGGAGGCTATCCTACATGGGCAACGGCCGTAGGTGTCTTAATAACACTTGGCATTATTGTGATTTCCTTCGTGTTGATGTCGATCAAAGCCAAGGCAGTACACGAAGAAGGTGCGGAGGATTGAGGCGATCCGGGCTGAGATAAAGCCCTTGACTTGTGATGAATCTCTGATATAATTGCTAGACTATGGATGGGAGGAGTCTATGCCAGTATCGGCGATAATCATGCTGGTCCTCGGCTGTACTATCCTTTACGGGGGGCTGGTTTACTGCATTTCACGATCTATCAAGAAGAAAGAAAATACGGAAGGAGGTGGTTAGAAAAACTTGACAGGTGTTTTGTCGTAGATGAGGAGGTGACGGATGAAGCGGAGAATATCGATTGTATTGCTGGGAGTAATAACATTAATGGTTCTTAGCAATCTGCAGGCGGAAGACATGGACATGTGGGGGATGTACGAGAAGTACTTCAAGAAATGTAAATATATTGACCTTACGCACGCATTTCACCCCACGCAACCGGTTTGGCCGGGCTTTGGTCATGCGAGATTCGAGGCAACTGAAGCAGGTGCAGATCTCGGTGATTACGCCTCTATGGGTGATGTTTTCACATATAAGGATCACGGTTTCGTCGCCACATCTTATTGGATTCCTACTGACCAGTACGGAACACAATTGGATCCGCCGGCGCACTGGGATGAATACGGGGCAACGATAAGTGATCTTCCAGCGACTTACTGCATAAGACCGCTGGTTGTGATCAACATCGCTGACAAGGTGGCAAAGAACCCAGGATATCACCTCGGTATGGATGACATCAAAGCCTGGGAGAAGAAATATGGTAAGATCCCCGAGGGCTCGGTTGTAATGGTGCGATCTGATTGGTATAAGGGATGGCAGACGAATGAAAAGTTCAACGCGAAACCATTCCCTGGTGTCGGTCTTGAAGCAATCAAGTTCTTACAAAATGAACGTAAGATCTTGTTTCACGGCCATGAAGCTCTGGACACCGATACTACGCCGAACCTCGAGGGTGAATACTGGTTGATGCACAATCACTTTTGTCAGGCTGAGGGTGTCGCGAATCTTGATAAAGTACCTGAAAAAGGTGCGCTAATTGCGATCGGTTATTCCAAACCGCTGGGTGGCACTGGTGGGTATGCCCGTTATATTGCCATCTGCCCGCCCGACTGGAAATACGGTGTTTCCGTTGATGAAGCACCGGGTGCACCTTTGCCCAAACAACCATACCCTCTGATGAGGGATGAGAATGGTGTAATGAAACCAACCAAACCTTAAAAACTAAGGAGGAAAGATGCATAGTAAGGTATTATGTGTAATGTTGGCCATTTTTGTAGGATCGCTGGCGTTCGCGGGAAAGCCAGAGATTACAAACAATGGCACGTTCTATATCTACAGCTTTTTCTGGCAGAATGCGGATTTTGACACTGCTACATCTGATGGCGATCAATTCTTCTATATGCATGCTGATGTCGGAATCATGGCTGACTTTGGTTCCGGGGTCACGAGTCAGGTGACGGTCGGCGGCTGGGGTACATTTGGCAAGCACCCCATAACCGGTGAGGGCGAGGAATGTCCATCGCCTGGTCAGGATGTCGCAGTACGCGAAGCATACATTGATCTTGCAAAACTGTTCGACAGCCCGCTGAATTTCCGGGCTGGCAAAATGCACGTTCTGCAGGGTGAACAGGTCTTTGACGGCGGCGAAGATGGCGTGATGGGTGCCAAGTTCTACGGCAGCACCGAGATGGTCGATTATGACCTGGCCTGGTATCGCCTTGAAGAGAACGGTGGTTGCTGGTATGCCGGTGCTGTTAGCGAAGTGCCGGATGACCTTGATCTATTCGGTGCCTGGATAACGGGTAAGTTCCTGGAAGGTGCGTTCAGGGTTGCACCGTACTGGTTCTGGAGAACGACATCTGCCGAGATGGAAGGTGTGATGATGGACGACAACCCGATGTGGCTCGGTGGCAGGGTAGATATCGGACCGATCGCTGGATTGACCGTCAATGGTGAATTCACGATGATGATGGGAGATAACCAGATCGATTATGAGGATACCCTTTTTACTGACATGACCGTTAATTACAAAGGCATGCATGCCCTGGGCAGAGTGTCGTATGCTCCTCCAACACTGCCGATCTCAATCGGTGGTGCTTATGTCATGCTGAGCGGCGATGAACTCGATACGCTCGGTTTGCCGGATGACGAGAACCAGGCGTACGAATCCCCGATCTGGGGTCCGTACACCTTCGGATTCTACAAATGGTGGCCGGGATTTGGTCCAGCACACACGATGACGACCGCATACGGCTTTTCGCTTGTTGCGCCGTTTGACCAGATGTCGACTAACATCAATGTCATAAACGCGAACCTCGGTTTCCATCAGGGGCCGTTCATGCTGAGAGGTGATTTCTTCATGTATTCAAAGAACTGGGTACCTGATGGTGATGAGAGTGACATGGGCATGGAATTCGCCTTGCTCACCACCTACACCTACAGGAAGACGATCACGCTCGGCGCCACAGCAGGTTACTGGATGCCAGGTGATTATTTTGGGACTGACCTTGACCCGATGATTGGTGGTCATCTCTTTACTTATATCACCTTCTAGTACCTCCTTTTTTCATCAGGGGCAGGATCTTCCTGCCCCTTTTTTTTGCGCCGTGCTAAGTCATTGCGAGTCCGGTCAAGGCAGACGTGGTAATCTCGGGTATGTCTATTGACATCAGCATGAGATTGCTTCGTCGTCGTTCGACAAACTCACGACTTCCTCGCAATGACAGCGAGTAGTAGTTGGATGTCATTGCGAGGAATCCGCCGTAGGTGGATGACGAAGCAATCTAACTTCATCTCTATATCGATGTATCAGGGCATCAGCGATCTATGCACGCGATAAATTGACACGGTTGATAATTTGTATACAATGGAGAAAAGGAGGTATAATGAATTTACCGTATGGTGAAATAAAGGGGAATATTCTGATCATGAAATTCTCGACTGCAGATTTCTCGATAGCTTCGGTGATGAATGCCATCAAGATCCATATTGATGTGATCGAGAATATGGATGTGGTATTCTTGGGTGCGCAGACCGAGATCGTTGCAGGTCCAACGCCGGTTTTTCTACCCGTGCCCGTGGTGGCTCAATTCGAATATACGGCAAAGGGGTCGGCAAAGGATATCCTCCAGAAAGTATATAAAATTGTCTGGCAGGGCATTGTCGCCTCGTTCCCGGATGAGTCATGCTGGTCTGAGGCAAAAGAGGCATATGCTGCATTCATTGCGGCTCAGTCCGACCTTTTGAGAGCAAGGGTGGAAGCTTCAAAAGAATAGCAGGTACAAGAAGAGTCAATACCTCGTGTTCCGCAATTAGACGATAATGTTCAACCTGTTTCTGATTGCACTGATCTCACTGACGGCTGATCTGCGTTGGGTAGAGGTCGATCTTTCACTATGGCAGGACGGTCGGGCTGATTTCGTGTACAAGGTACGATACAACGTGCTCTCAGGCTCCATGCACGGCTTCTACCTCCAGGGCATCTCGGTCGTACCATATTTCAACTTCGATGATTCATACGCGCTCGATGATTATGGCAGGCGCTATCCGCTCGAAATAAAGGACATGGGTGACAAATATGACGTGCTATTGGCACGAGGCGAATCCTTTGGCCCCGGTGAGATAACCTATATCATACACTTTGGCGGGGACCTGGCGAAGAGCGACAATCTGGCAACTACACTGAGCGAATATGGTGAATTGGTAGTACTGCACTGGTCGCCGCCCCAGTGGGATGAGCCACTTGAACACTATACGGTCTACGTCTATTACCCGATAACCGTACCTGGTCAGGAGGTGGATCCTGATGACTACGGCTTCAGAACCGAAAGGTTCATGAATGAACAGTATTTGTTGTCCTATTTCGGACAGCCGTATGGAGGTGAGCATTTCTTTGCTGTGCGCATACACAAGAACAACATAGACGCGCGCGAAAAAATGATGATCCAGCAATATGTGCCTGCCACTTATTTCAAGACCGATCGTTTTGGTCAGATCGAGATAGAGACTGAGAGAGAAAAGCAATTTTCATTTCCGTATGAATTGCTGTATATGGTTCTATACGTCATACCTTATCTTTTCTACTCTAATCGTAAGGCGCGTAACATGAAAGGCGCCTACAGTGACGTGGCCAGTCTGCAGTGGCTAAGAAGTGACTGGGTCCCACCAAAGATCGAGGTTGCCACGTTCAGGAAATCGGGCAAGGTGGCAAAACTAGACCTGATCGAATCCGCATTTCTTCTGGACTATTCTGTTAACAAGATACTGACGATATTGTCGACTCAGTTAACCGAAAATGGGATTATCGGCATATCATCGAGGGACCCTTTGAGAATAGAGGTGCTCAAACGACCTACAGGATTACGCTATTACGAAGCGGCCTTCCTCGACGCCGTGAAAACAGACGGGTCAATGGATGAAAGCGGCTTAAAAGCACTGATGGGACAGGTGGTAGAGAATGTTTCGGCCAAAGCGTGGGATTGCGACCTGGATGCGACGAAATCGTACTACACAGAGAAAATCGGCGCACCATCAACCGAAGAGCCGATCGACGCTGAATATGATAAGAGGGATTATTATGACTACTTGATGGGACGCGAGTTTTCAAGACGTAGATTCTACGATCAAACCGAACAGGGATTTGTTGTGTACGGTGATCCGGTCAGGAGCTATTCGGCCTTTGTTCGATCAGATGCCTGCCACAGTGCATGTTACGTGCACACGGCTTGTCATGATGCTTGTCATTCGGCATGTCATTCGGCCTGCCATTCGGCTTGTCACTCGGCATGTCATTCGGCCTGCCACTCGGCGTGTGTGAGCGGAGGAGCACACTAGTGGACGAATATCTAAAGCTGGAAATGCCTAAACATCTAAAATCACAAATTCCTAAATACCTAGAATGAACAAATTCTTAAAAATGAAAATACCTAAAGTCCTAAATGGAAAGAAAGTCATCTGGGAAAAAGATGATTATGGGGTGGATGGTCTGCCTCGTAACTCTATGCAGGAGTTTGACTTGCGCTGGGTTGATGAGTTTATCCGAAAGATCAAACCATATGTTTACGTGCGTGAGATCGACCGGCTCTTGATCCTCATTCCCAATCAGGCATACGGGTTGAACGAAACGGGTGTAATGATAATGAAACATCTACTTGGTGGCCACACCACTGACGCACTTCTGCAAAAACTGGGCGATGACCCGTTCAAACGCAGAGATGTGCATCATTTTTTCTGTGATCTCAGGGCGATAGTGAGTGGTTGTTTGCGAGATAATGAACGGCGTATTGCCATTGACTATCATGAGTTCACTGGTGACATCAATAGATATCCGGTCCTTTCAGAAATCGCGGTGACCTACCGGTGCAATCTTAATTGTGAATTCTGTTATGTGGGCGATCATCCGCAGAGGGAGTTGAACACCAATGATTTGAAGAAAATCATTTTCAAAATCTACCGTGAAGCAATGATCCCGTCAGTGAGCTTCACGGGCGGTGAACCATTACTGCGTGAGGATATTGTGTCATTGGTATCATACGCCTCGCAGCTCGGAGTTTGGACGAACATCATTACCAACGGTACGCTGCTTGATAGGGATGTTGTGGTTGCGCTCAAGAAGGCTGGATTGTCGAGCGTTCAAGTCAGTATTGAGGGGTCCAATTCGGACGTACATGATTATATAACCGGCAAGAGGGGTGCCTTCGATTCTACAATTTCAGGCATCAGATTACTTAAAGAGGTCGGAATTCCGGTCCATACAAATACTACGCTATCGAAGAACAACATCGCACATGCGCTTGAGATAGTCAACCTCGCCAGGCGTCTGCGACTGAGCAGGCTGTCAATGAATCTGTTGATCCCTTGCGGCCGTGCTGCCGGTAAAAAGGAAATCTGGATGTCCTATTCGAAAATAGGTGATCATATTCTCCGGGTGAAGCGTTATGCCGAGGAACACAATATAAAATTCCTCTGGTATTCACCAGTGCCGTTGTGCATCTTCAATCCTATTGCGCACGGTCTGGGTAATAAGGCATGTGCGGCGATAACCGGATTGCTTAGTATCGACCCGGCGGGCAATATCATCCCTTGCTCGTCGTGGCGTGAACCGGTGGGCTCGTTGCTGCGCCATAGTTTCAGTGATCTATGGCAGTCGGAGAAACTCCACTGCTACAAGCACATGGAATACGCCCCGGATGAGTGCCGTCGATGCGCGCATTTTAATGAATGTAAGGGGGCGTGTCCTTTGTACTGGCAGGCCGTTGGGAAAGGGGAGATAATTGGGCGACCCTAAAGTATATCTTATATTCGACAAGATAAGTCCGCACCTTCGCGTCGTGGTTTCGGCAGTGCTCATTGCTGCCGGATTCCTGATACAGCTCAGCACGCATAACATCCTGGCAGGAATACCCTTCATCATCTTCTGCGCTTTGTTAAATATCGTTAAGAGTATTTCAATCAAGAAAGCGGTGCCTGAAAAAACCGAATGGCAGGAGGTCACTACGCGAAAGATCGATGAAGTCATCGAACACTGCCGCAAGATAAAGAAATTCAGAAGTGGCAATCTTGGATGTTTGCTTGGCTTTGTTATTATCCTTGTGTTCTTCGGAGGATTCCTGTTCCCGATCCTGGAGGAAATATCAATTCCTTTCCCTCTGCTCGCGACAATAGTCAACGCGTTCGTTCTATTCATCGGGCTTGGGTTGAGCGGGCGGAAAAGTGCTTGGATGCCTCGAGCTCTGGATACTAAGGTTGATATCGTCAAAGGCATAATCGAGTCGCCTCTCGTAAAGAACGATCCGGGCATTCGAGCAGTTCCCTATCTTGAGATCGGGCACGCCCAGCAGGGGACTTTTCCACACGATACGAGGGTTCTTATCAAGTTCATAGATGCACCCGATGATTTCATTGGTGTGCAGGGGCAGATTTCGATCAACACCGTGAAATCCCGCGAGTATCCATATTTCTACGTTGTGCTGATCGCACGTCCTGATTTCGGATTGCTGGAGAAATTCAGATCATTGAAGATCGTGCTGAACAACATGACAGTTGAAGAGAAAAAAACTACGGAAGTCGACGTGATCGTGCTCAGGCAGACCACGACAAAGACTTCCGGGTACCATACAGACCAGAAGATGCAGGAATATATACTCACCAGCGGCATTAAGGCCGCCAAGAAATTGTTGTCACCCTCCAAGATCTAGCCAATATTTACGTAACACCGCCACCTGTCAAAAAATTATTAGATTGCACGGATGACAATTTTCGTCTGATCTTCGAGTTAGGTTTTGTTTTTCGTGAGCAGGCGTTTGATCTTTTTATACAGGGCAATTCGTGGTTTGGGATAATACCAGGTGTAGAACAGATTGTTGTGATAGAGAGGGTCGGTGTTCTCATCAAATCCGGTTTTTTCGTATTCGGCAGTATACGGGATGGGTGAGAATTCACAGAGATGAGGATTAACCCCGAGGTCATGACATAATTTGATGGAATCGATGACTTCTTCATGACCCTGGTCGGGCATACCGTAAAGCACATAGGTTTGTATTTGAGCCGGCGCAAAACCTGCCCTCGTCAGTATTCGGACAGAATTCATGAATTCTTCGGTGTTCACCTTGCCGCCGGTCTGTTGTTGAACAGCGGGATTGGTCGTCTCCAGGCTGAGATAAATGGTCTGGAAATTCGCCTTGGACATTAGCCCGGCGATATCCTGCGTGATGTATCTGCAGTGCAGACCGTTCGATGCGTGGAGGTTGAGGTCGTATTTCTTCTCGATGATCTTCTTGAGCAGTTCCGGAAATGATTTGTTGTACAGCAATGCATCGTCGAAAAAGGCGATGTCATTTGTTTTTCCTGCAAAACGAGAAAGTTGCTCGAGAATTTCGGTATTCGGTGTCACAGCGAACACGGGGCACAATACTCGGGTTGCACAATATGTACATTTGAATGGGCATCCACGTGAAGTCAGAACGACCCCATAGTTGAGCTTATCATACAGCGAGAAATCCGGTATTATTCCTAATGCGTTGTTATCGTTGTTTTGAGAGTACCCGAGTTTCCGGAGCAGATTGGGCAAATTCGCTTCTGCCATACCGGTGACTACTATGTCCGCTCCGGAATACTTCAGGGCATGGGCTTCACAGAGGGTGGCGTAAATACCACCAAGAATAATTTTCGCTCCTTTGAACTTTTCTCTGAGGGTTCTTATTGCCTCGAACGCACCAGGATACCAGTAGGTCATAGTCGAAGAGACAAAAATGATATCGGGTCTTTCTATTCGCTCGATTGTGTCCGTAAAGATACAAAGAGGCAGGCCATATCTTTTGTAAAGACGGGGAACTTTCCGGTATAATGCAGGTTTATCGACCACCTCAAAATGGTATTTGCCGCGTCCGAACCGGTCAGTTTTTGTGCCCGTGCTGTAATACGGGCTGCTGCGGTCCATGCAATCTATCAGTGTGATGTCGAAACCGGATTTCCGGAGCAATCGGGCGACGATCAGAAGGCCGAGAGGTTTGTTCCAGAAATCAAATGCCTTGAAGTCATAAACCCAAGGATTGATCAACAATGCCCTGGGTCGGCACCCTGCGTGTTTCATGTCACTAAGTTCTTTCAGTGCAGCAGCACGATTTGAATATCCATGACATTTGTTTTTGTCGATCCTGTTATCAAAAGGCAACCCGTTGCTTGTAAGAATGTGTGCGCATCGTAGTTGGCAAGCGATTGTTCGATATCAAGTCTCATCGCTCTGGTGCGTTCATATGTATGACTGTCAACTATGGCACCGGCCGCATCGGTGTTGCCATCGATACCGTCGGTGCCCGCGCTGAGTACCTGAACATCTCTGAATCCTTTGATGAGAGGAACTAGAGATAGACAAAAATCCTGGTTTCGACCGCCAATATCAGTACCCTGTACCATTGTAGTCATCTCACCTCCCGAGATGATACATATAGGTACGGTGATAGGGATTCTTTTGAAGTCTTCGATCATTGCGGCGAAAACCTTTGCCACATATCGTGTATCACCGCTGATCCGAGAAGAAAGGATAAAAGGTTCATAGCCTTTCTGTCTGGCCAGCTTTGCGATCGCCTGCAGTGCTGTGATATTGTTCCCGATGATGAAATTTCTTTTGTTCCGGAAAAGTGGGTCGCCAGGTTTTGGTGTTTCGGGTATTTCGCCGCGGCAGCCCCCTTCAAGACGGGTGAGTATATTCGGCGGTGTAGTTTGTAAGAGCCGGTATTTGCGGAGGATATCACATGCTGCGCAGAACGTTGAAGGATCTGGTGCTGCCGGACCAGAGGCAATCGCGTGCGGTGGATCTCCAATCACATCGGAAATGATCAGTGCGGCTGTTTTTGCAGGATGGACAAATCTTGCCAGCTGTCCGCCTTTAACAAGCGACAGGTGTTTGCGTATTGTGTTAATTTCATCGATGTTCGCACCGCTTCTAAGAAGAGTTTCATTCATTTTTCTGAGATCATCTATGGTTATCCCCGCGGCGGGTAAGGTGAAGAGAGCCGAGCCGCCGCCCGACACGAGCAGAATAACAAGGTCGTCTTTTGTCGTATCTCCCATCATCTCCGTAATTCGCTGCGCTCCGTTTATGCCTCTGGTGTCTGGTATGGGATGCCCTGCTTCGGTGACATCTATCCGCTTCAGTTTCGAACCAATTCCATAGGGAGTTATGACTACACCTTTGGTAATCCGATCCAGCAAAATTTGTTCGATGGCCTGGGCCATGGGCAGGGCTGCTTTGCCAAACCCTGCGATCAGGATGCGTTTGAATCTTGTAAGATCATAACATTCCTGGTTACGCAGATGATCTGTAATCGTGAGCAATTCTTTGGTTATGCTGATGCTCCGTCGCGTAATTTCGTACGGGTCTACAGCATCGACTCCGGCAAGAAAGAGTTCTATTATATCCGAGCGGTCTCTGGTCAATGGTCTTTCCATCATTTCAATGCAACTTGCGGGATGCGCTGTGGTGATGTATTCGCAGATGCGGCAACGCCATAGTATTGGAGGGTTGTAGTCGTAGGAATTCTACGCAACCGGTTTTCTTGAAAGCGAGTTTGTATTACTTCCGTAGCAATGATTCGAGGTTTGTTACTACCGAATTGAAAAATTCTTCATTCGGAAAGATGCTCGAGAAGATGCGTGCAACGAATGGCGCAGTTTTCTCCAAAGAAAGGCAATAATGCATCGTCAGAAAATTCTTTCTGAATTCGGCGATTTTGCCTCTGGTATCAACGTTTCTGATTATCACATCGGCAACGTACCCGGCGAGGGTTCTGAAATCTTCTTCGGTCATGCCGTATCGTGTCATTTCCTGAACACCCATCCTGATGCCGCTTGCCTCGAGAAAGGTCTCATCATCAGGCAGTGCCTGGTAGTTCGCTACGATGTTATTCTGCTCAAGCCTTTGGGCGAGTTCGTTGCCAGTGCCGTACTTGCTCACTCTGATCACGACCTGATGGGTGTCTGTGAACCCGTCCTTTTCATCACCTTCAACGTCGATACCTGCATCCTTGAGCGCAGCTGCAAAAGCACGCGCGTTCTTGCGGATCTGAGTTTGGTAATCATGTTTGAAAGTATTCATTTCGTAGGTTGCCATAAGAAGGGCAACCAGTGTGCCGAGATGGTGATTGCTCGTTGATCCCGGAAAAGCACGGCCCTTGATATCGATCCATAAATGCGAGATCGGGCTTTCTTTAGTGATCGTCGATGCTACTATTCCACGCTGTGGGCCGAAGAAAGTTTTATGCGTGCTGCCCGTGACGACATCGGCACCTTCCTCGAAAGGCTCCTGTAATACACCGTAGAGACCCAACACGTGTGCCATATCATACATGATGACAGGTCGCGGTTGCCAGCTGCTGATGATATCGTGCACGAACGCCACTGGCTCTTTGTGGAGGAACATGCTTTTCCCGAAAACGATGAGTTCTGGCTTGTTTTGTTCAAGTAGCTCAGCCAGTTTTCCCGTGTCCGCTTTATAAAGACAATCCTCTCTGACCGGGAAATTAATCACATTCTCCTTGCCCGTTTTCGGGTCTTCTTCTACATAATTGAAGAGCGCGCCCATGGGTTGTGAACTGAGATGACCTCCTTTTGTCAATGCATTGTTCATTACGAGTCTCATTTTTCGGAATGGCTCTCCCTCTTTACGGTCCCGGTTGATGAACTTTACCATTGCCTTGAACACGACCTCATTCGCCATCTGACCGCTGACCGGTCTCAGTTCGATGCGCGGACACCCGAAATATGCAGCCATTTCGGTGTGCAATTCCTCTTCGACGTCCCTGATAAAATCAATGCCCTGATAGAAATATACTTCCTTACCCTTCATTGTGCGGTGCTCAGCATATCTTCCGGAAGGGTCTGAGATCTCGCAAAACTTTACCAGAGGACTGGGTGTAGTTTCCGATGGAATGAGATTCACGCACTCTCCCTGGCGCCACTGATTGTTACTTTCAATTCTTTTGACCAAATGCTCAATTTTCTTCGTGAGTTCTTGCATTGCTACCTCCAATCCTATGCACGGCATAAAGGCCGTGCATTGATGCAGACGGATGAAAACGGATGCAACCGGATGGATGTAGAACGATATACCGTCTGCCCATCAGTCTGAATCCGCCGTATTCCGCCTTCCTCAATAATATTCCTATGAATATTATATGTCAAGGGTTGGACTATTATTGACTTTTACGGCTAATTGGGTAGAATTGACTGAATATGAACCTTGCGATAGTGGGTCTTCAATGGGGAGATGAAGGTAAAGGTAAGATCGTAGATTATCTTGCCCGGAGTTTCGATATCAATGCCCGTTTTCAGGGCGGCTCTAATGCCGGTCATACGGTGCGTTATGAAGGAGAGAAGGTGATATTTCACCAGGTTCCCTGCGGCGTGTTGAATAGAAACACCACAGGTGTTATTGGCGGAGGGTGCGTGCTTGACCCCAAAATTCTCCTCGAAGAAATAGGCAATCTCACCAAATACGATCCCGCGATCAGAGAGCGTATTAAGATATCGAAATTCTGTCATCTTATTATGCCTTATCACATCTTGATCGATGAAATACGGGAAGGGACGAAACAAGCCATCGGTACAACGAAGAAAGGGATTGGCGTTGCGTATGAAGACAAATATGGTCGGACCGGGCTGCGAGTAGGCGACCTGTACAATATTGAATCTTTTGAGAAGAAATTATGCCTTAATATTTCAAGGAAGAATTTAGTGTTGATGGATGTTTATCATGCCGAACCTCTTTCCGATAGCGAAATTTTCGATCTTTATATGAAATACGCAGACGAGTTAAAACCGATGGTTGCGGATGATACGAGAATAGTAAGCCAGGCGATGAACGCTGGAAAGAATGTTTTGTTTGAAGGCGCACAGGGTGCTATGCTTGATGTAGATTATGGTACTTATCCGTATGTGACATCATCACATACTGTGGCGAGTAGTGTGGGTATTGGCCTTGGTATTCCTCCTTACAGTGTGGAGAGTGTTGTGGGAGTGGCTAAAGCATATACGACCAGAGTGGGTCAGGGACCGTTCCCCACTGAAGACAGCGGAGAGTTAGGTAGCCTGCTTCGTGAATCAGGCGCCGAATTCGGCTCGACAACTGGCAGACCGAGACGGTGTGGCCCTTTTGATGCTGCGGTCGTCAGATATGCTGCACGTATCAGCGGCGTAAAGGAGATGATCCTGACGAAGTTGGATGTTTTGGCCGGTTTCGATAAGATAAGAGTCGCCATAGGGTACGAGAACAGTGATGAATTGGATCCCTTCGCTACCGAACTTTTGGTGCCAAGGTATATTGAAGTACCGGGCTTCAAAGAGGACATTTCAGGTGTACGTTCACCTGATGATCTGCCGTCTAATGTTCTGAATTATATACATGTGATTGAAGAAAACACTGGCATAAGAGTGAGCCATATATCATTAGGTCCTGAGCGTGATGCTATTGTAGAGATGTGATTTTACTTTAACGTTCCGATTTCATCGCGACAAATCCACGCAGGTCAATGCCATAAATACTTTCTGGCGTTCACGTCCGTGCATTTTTTATTTTCCTCTTGATTTTTTTAGATATATATATATATTTATGTTAATGAACGCGTGTGGAGGACGAGTCTGGGCAGAAATTTCGCTTGATCGGCTCACAAACAACTATAGAATTGTAAGAAAATCAACGGGTAGAGCAAGGATAATGGCTGCCATAAAGGCTGATGCTTACGGCCACGGTGCGATCGAGGTTGCGCGTGTGCTTGAATCAGAAGGCATATATATGTTCGGTGTGGCCGGTGTCGAAGAAGGGATTGAACTGAGGGATGCTGGAATAAAGACAAAAATACTCATTTTGAGCCCCATTCTGTACGACCAGATCGATACGGTTTTGGATCATGACATTATCCCAACGGTTTCAGAACTCGGTTTCTTCAAAGTTCTCGATGAGAAATTGAAGGAACGTAGGACTCCGGGGCTTGTGCATGTGGAGGTTGATACCGGTATGACCAGAACTGGATTTCCTGTCGATGAGGCGGAAAATGCTCTGGCAATTATCCATGCTTCTCCCCGGGTCAAAATAGATGGCATATTCTCACACTTCCCTCTTGCCGACGCGGATGGCGCCTTCACCCAGGAGCAGCTCGACCGGTTCAATGACCTCGTAGGCGCAATGAAACCCCGTGGCATTGATGTTGGTTCGGTCCATATCGCCAATTCTTCAGGTATTTTCAAATGGCCTCAATCTCACTACGATCTCGTTCGTCCAGGGATTGCCTTGTATGGTTTGAGGTCTTCTCCCAATATTGCGTATGAGGGTGACTTCAGCCCCGTGATGAAACTGAAATCACGAGTCGTGAATGTTCGTGTTGTTGAAACTGGCACGCCGATCAGTTACGGGCACACGTACAGAACAAAGCGGCGAAGTACAATTGCCACGGTGAGTGTTGGCTACGGTGATGGGTACCCGCGTCTTCTTTCAAACAAGGGTGAGGTTCTTATCCGTTCAAAGAGAGCATCGATTGTCGGTACCGTTTGTATGGATCTGATAATGGTAGATGTAACCGATCTACCAGGTGTCGTAGTCGGTGACATCGTGACTCTGTTCGGCGAAGACGGGGATCAAGAGATTACGGTGGAGGAATGCGCGGCAAAAGCAGAAACGATCGTGTACGAAATAACCTCTGGTATCGGGCCAAGGGTTGCGAGGGTGTTCAAAATGAACGATCAGGTGGTCAAGATCAGAACACTTCTTGGAAGGTGGGGGAATGGTGGATGTTAAGAAGCGGACAATAATCTGCAGCCATCAGGTTGGCCGGCCGCAGTTTTTTGTTAACGACGCATTTCATATTGAAAAGTTTGTGTCCCGCATCATTTTATCAGAAAGAATAAGGAGGAAGGCATGAAAAAATTGTTGATACTGCTGGTATTCGTCTCGGTGTTTGCACAGGAAGGAACTCATACGGTCAAAGATGGTGATACACTCTGGGACATAGCGGGTTTCTATTATCAAAATCCTTTTCTGTGGCCATATATCTGGCGTGCGAATTTGACGAAGATTGCCGACCCGCACTGGATCTATCCAGAGCAGCTTTTTGTCATACCGCCTTCGCCTGAAGAGGCAATATCAGAAGTGCCTGAGGAAGTACCGGTTTATGTGCCTGAGGAGGAAGTGACAATACTGCCGAAGGAGGAACCGATGACCGAAGTCTTTTCGGTTATTGAGCCGGAAAGAAGGGTGTTCAGTGAGGAAATGATCCATCGTGCCGGCTTCATACTCGATCAGGATATGCCTTATTGGGGCAAAATTGTTGGTACCGAGCAGACTTACGAAAAGGCGATTTCTGCGTATAGAATTGTCTACATCGATCGTGCTGACAATGTGAATGTTGGCGATGAACTAACGATCTATCGTCCGGGCAAGGAAATATCGCATCCGAAGACGGGTAAGAGATTAGGAAAGGAAATCATAGTATTGGGCAAAGCTGTTGTAGAAGAAATTGGAGATGAAGGCTCAAGATGTAAGGTCATGGCCTCCTACGACATCATCAAGAAAGGCGACTTTGTTACTCCGTATGAACCTATCCTGGCGCCGGAGAAGGTTGAATTGATACCGACGGAAAAGGATATCGAGGGTTATGTCGTGGAAGTCAAGACCAGTCAAAAATTGACGCCACCTCATGTTTTTGCGTATATCGATCAGGGAGAAATTGCTGGTATTGCTGTGGGTGATGTCTTTGATGTCTACCAGGAGCGAGTGGTTGCTGGGAAAAAGATGCCGGATTTCGATATTGGTAAAATACAGGTAGTTAGTGTATTCAGCGAGGCTTCAATCGGATTGATACTGACAAAAAGGGAGCTTCATGCGATAAGAAGAGGAGAAAAATGCCGACTCGCGTCGGAGGCCAGGTAAAAGAGAAAGATGTACTGAGTCAAGTATATCTGTTCCGTGAATTAACTCCTGGTGAGATGGAAAGGGTGCTGTCGATCTCTAAAGAGAAAAAGGTTAAGAAAAATGAGTTCATCTTCAGAGAGGGGGACATCGGGGATGCCTTCTATCTCATCGTGACTGGTAGCGTACGGATATCGACGCTGGTCCCGGGTGTAGGTGAAGAGGCGCTGACTATACTCAGAGAAGGTGAATATTTCGGTGAGATGGCGCTCATTGATGATGCGCCGCGTTCGGCATCGGCAATTGCCAACGACGATACTATGCTTCTATGTATAGGCAAAGATGATTTCCGGAAATTGCTAGAACGCCAGACCGATATCGCTTACAAGCTGCTCTGGGTTTTCACGAAGACACTCTCGGCACGTTTGAGAAAGACTGATGAGCAACTGAAGAGCATCTTTTCCATAGCCAAGACTTTTTAATAGTACGAAATTGTAGTTTTCGGTGTTGGAAGGTTTTTGGGAGGATGAATGGGTAGGATACTGATTGCGGTCTTAGGATTATCCTTGATCATAGAAAGGGTGACTGAAAAGATACTCCATTTGGTGCCTGCTCGAAAGAAGAAACTATTTGCCTGGTTGACCAGCACGGCTTTGGGGTTATTGATAAGTTTTGTATTTCGCTTCGGCCTCATGAAGGAATTGGGTTTGACCGGGAGTTCGGAAATCGCCAGCTGGCTCGATCATCTTGTTACAGGCATTCTGCTGGCAGCTGGTAGTGAGCCAATTCATTCGCTTGTAGATGTGCTTGCCGCTAAGAAGGAAGAATTGCAGAAAAGGGTGAAGAGTGTTTGATATATTCAGCGTGAAGGACCCTCAGAAAGCCCTGCAAAAAGCACATGACTACATCCGCGAAGATAGGAAAGAGGCGGCGATCAAAGTACTCGAAGAGAACCTGACAGATGATGCAGAATCGTTTGATCTCTTCCAGGAACTTGCACGTCTTTATTATGATGCTGAAGAACGTGGGCGTGCAGTAGAGTTATTACGCAGAGTTCAGAGAATAGTACCATCGAGGGCGGACGAAGTAATTGCTCAATTATCCGATTTATTCTACCACCATACTTCAATTGATGCTGGAGATTTTCTCGTTCAACTTTACAACTCGCAGCAAAGGTATGAAGAGATAAGCAAGATTCTACTGGCCCTGAGCGAGCACGATAGAAATCTTCTGGTTAAAAAATATGAAAAGGCAAAACAGAGCATTGAGAATAAGGACGTCGTATTGAAACACGATTTTGATAATATGATCATTCTTTCTTCGCTGAAGTTCTTTCTGGGTGCAAGTGAGGAAGGTGTTGCCGTTATGGAACCGCTCATGGTCATGGATCTTTTCAAGAAACCTTTGCTGAGCTGGGCGCGTGTTATTGCAAGAGAGCGATACGGTGATTCTTTTGCCGTGCTGCTGCTTCTTAAAGTACAGTTGGCGAACGACGATTATGAAGGGGCGTTGGCGCAGGCCCAGCGGATATTTGATAAATTCCCGGATGCTTCTGATCTGCTCATTGAGATCCTGTCGGCGGTAAAGCCACCGCCAGCCGTTCAACCAGCATATACGCAAATGCTTACCGACCTGTACATAACCCAGGGCGATTTGGATACTTCTATTGAACAGTTACAGCAGGTGCTCGAAGAAGAAACGAAGGATGTGGACACGGTCATCAAGGATTTGAGGAAATTGGAGGTGGTTAATCCGAAGAACTTGAAGATTCTCTACACTCTTGCCGATGCTTATCTGCGTGCAAAGAGAATTCCCCTGGCGGTTAGCGAACTCAACAAAATATTCGAAATTGATGAAGGGCAGTACGAAGAGGTTCTCAAGCGGTATCAACAAGCATTTGAACAGAAGCAGAACGATCCATATGTGATCCAGGGACTTGTCAATCTGTACCTTAAGCACGATGACGTTGCAGCTGCCGTCGGTGTCATTGAATCGGTGTATGCAGTGGATCCGGGTTTGTTGAATGAATATATTCCAAATCTCAATGCGATTTTAGAAAAGGATGTGGAAAACGTAAAAGCGCTTTATCTGCTCGGTCAGTGCTATGCGCGGAAAGGAGATCGGGAGAGCGCTTTGCTCCTCTTTCACAGATTGATGGACAGAGGAAAGTACGAATATGTCAACGAGGCGGCTACCGAAATCAGCGAAACTCATCCGCAGGATGTTGAGTATGTTAACTTGCGTGCAACGAGTCTTGTTATGCTTGACAGACCGGAAGAGGCAATGAGAGTGCTCATGGATTTTCTCGAGATCGAACCGGACCAGCTTGTTCGTTTGTTTCCTTCATTTGACCTGATTGTAAACAGGAAACCGGAACTCTTTGTCAGTATCGAACCTCTGTACAAAAAATACAGGAAGGTAGATACGTTCGTGGCGGAGCTGGCCATGGCACGGGCATATGCGTACACCGGTCAATACAGGAAATCTGTCAGTGGTTTTGAGAGATGCTTCAAGATTCAGGAAGAAAAAGATGTGACGAAACGAGCCCTTATCGAGGTGATAAAAGAAAGACCGAACGCGGTTCCGCTATTACTCGCCGCGGCGCGTCTGTTTATCAGTGAAGGCGAGATGGAAATCGCCACCCAATTTTTCAAGACGGCACAATCGGTTGACCCGCAGGCCTTTTTTGAAATCATCAACGAATTCTACGATGCCATCAAGTCTTTTCCCAAAGATAGGGAAGCCCGGACATTGTTGGTTGAAACATTCTTTGACCGCGGAATGTGGGATAAGGTGATAGAAGAATCACGTCGCGCGGTTGAGGTTTTTGATAAGGATGCGCATTATTTCAATCTCAAGCTTGGTCAAGCGCTGGTTGAAGTGGGGCAATTGAGTGATGCCGTGAGACCTTTGATGATTTCTTTGGATGGTGATGAGGATTATTCGTCCGAAGTCATTGAGTTCCTGGATAGAATACTGAAAACCGACAAGAGCAATGTGCCGGCCCATTTTGCACGGGGGCGTGCACTGAGCAAAGCTGGACGCATCGATGAAGCGGTCGAAGAGTATCTGCTCACGGCAAAGATTCTTCCCACAAGATCTGGGCATGTACTTGCCGAGTTGAAGACGCTCGCATCAAGGGTCATGGCTCATCCAAAGATCATGTTCGCTCTCGGTATGATAGAACTGAGTTTACAGAAAAACAATGATGCGGTAGACGATCTTATGAAAGCTGCTGAGCTAGAGTCGTCGTTCGTGCGCAAAGTCATTCCTCTTCTTGAACGTCTGCATAAGGACGAATCAAGTCCGCTGCTCAGCTTCTCGCTGGCCAAATTGTACTACGTGACCGGCCTCAAGAGTTCAGCAATTGAATTTTTCATGGAGGCTCACGAACATGACAAGAAGTATCGGGAGCCGGTGATCGCCGAGATGAAGAAAATTTGTGCCGATAATCCGCAGGACATAGAGGCTCGTAAGAAGTTGGCGGAGATTTATTTCAGTTATCATAATTGGGAAGATACGCTCACATTATTTGACGAGATATATGAATTGGACAAAAAGGAAAGCGATTGGCTGAAAAGTTACGTCGGCCGGATCATTCCGGCAGATTTCCAGTCACCTCCTGCTTATTACTTTCTTGCACGTATTTTTATTGATGAAGGCGAGAATGCAAAGGGTGTCGAGGTTTATAGAAAATTGGTCCAGATGGTGCCAACCGAAACAGTCAATGTCATGAGTACGCTGAGCGGGTACAAAGAGAAGGCAGCCGACGTATTACTTTATCTGGGTGACCTGTATATTGATAGTGGGTATGCCAAGGAGTCCATCGAAGTTCTTGACGAACTTCTTTCCGAAGAATCTTCATATGTCGAGCAGGTTGCCAATCGGTTAGAGAGATTGATTGAGAAATACCCTGGTGTCGGCGATGCGCATATATTACTGGGTAGAGCGTATGCCTATCAGAACAACTATGAGAGCTCAATAAGATCTTTCGAGAAAGCAATGCAGTTGATGCCGGATCGCGATGATGTTGTGCTTAAATTTGGGCAGTTGCTGCACGAAGCAGGGGAGGCAGAACGGGCGATCAAGATTTACTCTGAGCTTCTTACAAGGACGAGAGATCGGAAGTCGGTCTATCGTATGATCAAGAAAGCGCGCGAAGATTACTACAGAGAAAGGATAGCCACATTGCAGGGTGGGGACGACAACAAGAGGTTGGAGAGGGCTCATCTGTACCTCTTGATGAATAAAACTGAGGATGCGGAACGCGAGCTCAATTTTGAGGCGGGCGACGAAGCGGTATCCAAACGTCATGCTGTGTTGAGAGCACGACTCTTTTTGAGGAAGAAGCGCCCGATGGACGCACTCGAGATCGTACAGATGTTGCCGCTCGACAAAGAAACCGCTGAGACATATGCGGATGTTTATGAGGCGATGGGCTCGTTCGGTGCCGCGGCTCTTGCGCTGAAGCAATCTGGTATTGATGGCATGGAACAGCGCATAAGCAGTTTTGAGAAACTTGCACAAGCCAAGAGGGCAACAAAGGGCAAGTATTTTGTCGAAGGGAGGACCTGATGAAGTGCCCCTTTCTGATCAAGAGAAGGGACGTGTATGATGACAGTGGTAAAAAGGTCGACGAGGAGGTGGAACTGCTTGCATGTTTGAAAAATGAATGCATGGTATATGATAGCGCAACGAAACTCTGCTCGCTACTTTCGTCGAACATGAAAACCGGCGTGCTTATCGATGATTATAAGAAAGGCGTAAAGGAATTGAGGGACGAAATGTCCCGCGGTACCGATGCGCTGGGTGAAGGTGTATCTGCCGCAGGGGTCAAGTTGCAGGATGAGATTGCCAGCCGTCTGGACGTTCAGAAGAAACAAATCGAAGTCATGATACTGGGCTTCGATAAGTTGCAGGAAGCCTTCAGCACAAAATTTGAGGAATTGAACGGTGGTCTCCAGAACTTTGGCAGCACAGTTGCAGATAAGATCACGGCGCTTGGCGAGGTCCTTGAGAAACAGGCCGACGGCCTGAAGGCGACCGTATTGTCACTGCAGGAAAAGGTAGCAGAATTCAGTGCTAGCAACATGCGTGTTTCCGATACGCTACTTACAGGAATAAACGGCGTGGGCGGTCGTATAGGCGAAGAGCTGTCGGGCCTCAAGACACAGAATGCTGAAATGATTGATGCGGCGGTCAAAGGTCTGGTCGCGAAATTCGAAGATTTGTATCGGGTTCTGTCCTCGATGTCTGAGTCGACCGGTACGCAAAGTCAATCCCTGATCGATAGAATAACAAGTATTGATGAAGTGATGAAAACGGTGGTAAATGAATTGCGTTTCGACATATCGTCAACTGCTGACCGGTTCAGGGACGAGATGAGTGGTTATCTCGATGGTGTGAAGAGTGAAATCGTCAACATGAAGACGGGGCAGGCAGCATCACTGGACAGCATACGCGGCGATTTTACGGATGTACGTGATCTTTTCACCAAAGCAGCATCGAATCTCGAATCCATGACGGCGATGATGGATAATCTTAACAACAACTATCTCCAGTCCCTGGGTAAGATCGCTGCGCTGGCTGAAGGTATGAGAACGGGTGTCGCGGAGGTCGGGGAGTCGATGGCACAGTCAATGAAGGGCGTGACAAGCGAAGCGAGCGATCGGCTCAGCGCGGTCGGCAAACAGTACGAGAAGACCTTTGATGCTGTAGAGAAATTCGCCGAAAAATTCGAGGATTTGAACAATCGCGTTATTGAAATGACTTCTTTGATCACTCGTGAATTCACCGAATCACTGGACCGGCAGACGAAGTTATCTGAATACACGAAAGACATCCTTGAAAATATCCAGAGCTTCTTGCAGAAAGAAGCGGACAGATTTGAGAAAGAACAGGAACTCAGCAGGAAGAAGACCGCACTTGATCATTTCGACCGGGCAACCCTTTACTTCTATCGTGGTAATTACGAATTAGCATTGAACGAAATAGACCGGGCGTTAGAGATCGACAATACCGCCGAGTATTTCAATCTCAAGGGTTTGATCCTCGCCGAGTTAGGCAAGTACGAGGATTCAAAAGACGCTTACCTCCATGCGATTGAGCTGGAGCCTGAATTTTCTGAATTGCATAACAACTTGGGATTGTTGTATTTGAGGATGAAAAACGTCAACGAAGCCGTTCTGTCGTTCGAGGAATCGGTGAAAAAGAATGTGAACAATGCAATGGCATATGTGAATCTGGGTAGGGCGTTGATCGAATTAGAGAAATTTGAGGAAGCGTTGAAGGCATACAACAAAGCCCTCCAGATCGATCCTTCTAACCAGGAAGCAAGGGAAGCAGTCAAGCTCTACAAAGAAGGCAAGATCGAGGCGTGAGGGGATAAGGTAATTTTATGGATATAATTGAGAAATTGAGAAAGGAGAAAAAGGTAAGGTCGGTATTCGAGGTTATCTTCAAGAGTAAGGAAGCGCAAACCGCCCCCGAAGAAAAACTTGCTGATATTGAAGTGAGGGAACTCAACCCTGCTTCACCGGCAGGTGCTGTGGATGATGAACCGGCGCGCGACGATGATGTTGAAGAGGGGGAGAGGCCAGTACGGGAGTTCAGAACCGAGGGCATGCATGAATTCGATATGGAAAGCCTCAGTGCTTCGGGAGAGGGTGCACTGCGGGTCGAGTATAAGGCCAAGGTCAGCAAATTGATCGACGAACGAAGGGTCGACGAGGCGATCGAAGTTCTAAAAGAGCTGAAGTCGAAACTGGACAGTATCGAAAAGTAGCCTGACTCGTTGTGGTTTGAGTGAAATTGTCAGAAACGCCGACTGGTGATTTGAATCGGCGTCTTTCTCTTGGACATCACACAGTATCTTCCAAATTGGATTCCGTGGATTTTCTTACAGCTTGTTGTTGAATTGCTTTTTGAATAGAGAGAAACCGATAGCGGCCAAAAAAGCAAGACCGCAGATAATGGCCCACATCTCCAGAGAACGTCCGGTGAATGTGTCGATCAGAATACCGCCGACGAGTGGTGCAACAGCCCAGCCTAGAGACTGCGCAAGATTGAAAAATCCAAGGTATCTGCCGGTGTGAGCATCTTTGGCGATTATTGAGGCGTAGCTGAGGCTTGTGGGTGTCACGACCATTTCGCCGATCGTTATTACTACGACTGCCAGTATGAGAAGGTTCATGCCGGCAGCGAACCCGACCACAAGATATCCGATCCCGTATATGACCGAGCCGACCCACAATCCTGACAGTTCTTTCTTTGGCGGTATTAGATTGGTGACCAGATACTGAAAAAACACGACAAGGAGGCCGTTGATAGAAAATAGTATGCTGAGTTGCGGTTTTGTGATACCGATGCTGTTGACGCTGTAAACTGAAAGCGGATAGACGAGCTGGCCCCAGACCATGAAGATTACCGTGCAGATTATCGTGAATTTAAGGAATCGCTGGTCAGCGGTAACAGACAATATTTCCCTGAGCCCAACAGGCCGTGACTTGCTCTTAGCCGCCGCATGCAGTGATTCTTTACTGAACCTTATCAGCAAGACCGCGCCAACTAACATGCAGGCAGACGTGAAATAGAAGAGAACAGAATAATCAATAGTCACCAACAGTCCGCCAAGTATCAACCCGAGTGCCCAACCGAAATTGCCGCCTATTCTTAACAGCCCATAGGCAGTCGTCCTCTTATCGACTCCGGTGAGGTCTGCGACATATGACTGTGAGGCCGGTATGAAGAATGAGCCGAAAGCATTGTTCGCGACCAGAAGTGATGTGATGATCAAAATATTCGCGCGCCGGGCAATGAAAAAACCCATGATCGCGAAGATGACGAAGCGCCATAGCAGCGAGCGGACCATTACCCATTTTCTGCCGCGCCGATCACTCAATTCTCCACCGTAAATACCCAGTACCGCACCGGTGACCGTGGCAAGCATCAAGATTATGCCGACGACCGTCATTTTTATGCCGAGTTCATTGTGCATGTACAGACTGAAGAATGGCATCGAGACCGAGAAACCGACCGCGGTAACGATACGGGCGAAGAATATGACCCAGATGTCGCGCGGGTAACCGCGCGGTATTAGATTCAGCATCTGCTTGACTCACTGCTGTTGTTCATTTATGGCGAAAGTGTTTTGACGAAACGATTGTGCTTCCGGATGGTTCGAAGAAATAAGGGGCCAGCATTTCGGTTCATGTTGACGCTGGCCCCACTAATATCACTCTACTTCTTCTTTGCTTTGGGTTTTGATTTTTTTACTGCTTTTCTATTTGTTTTGTAAAGTAAGGTTGCGTGAGCAGCAGCAAGACGTGCGATCGGAACTCGGAATGGCGAGCAGGACACATAATTCATGGACACCCGGTGACAGAAGTGTACCGAGCGTGGATCACCCCCGTGCTCACCGCATATTCCTATTTCCAGATTAGGGTTTGTCGCGCGTCCCCGCTCTATGCCGATCCTGATCAGCTCGCCGATACCCGATTGATCAATGCTCTGGAAAGGATCTTCGGGGAGGATTCCTTTCTTTATGTATTCTGCCAGGAAGCCTCCGATATCGTCACGTGAAAAACCGAAACCCATCTGGGTTAGATCATTGGTGCCGTAGGAGAAAAATTCGACGGGTTCTGCTATCTTGTCGGCAACGATGCATGCCCTCGGGATCTCGATCATTGTTCCATACATGTGTTTTATTTTCTTGAGACCGTACTTTGCGAGGATTTCCTTATATATTGTATCGACGATCTGCTTCTGATCCTCGAGTTCCTTTGCCTCGGCGACGACCGGCACCATGATTTCGGGATAGGGGTCCTTCCCTTCTTTTATCAGCTCCGCTGCCGCTTCAAAGATCGCTCTTACCTGCATGCTCGTGATCTCTGGATAAGTAACTCCAAGCCTTACACCGCGATGACCCATCATCGGGTTTGATTCGTGCAGAGCGTCAGCGCGCTGCATGAGTTCTTCCAGAGATATATTCAAATCCTTTGCTAGTTGTTCAAGCTTACTCTTTTCCCGCGGCACAAATTCGTGGAGTGGAGGGTCAAGCAGCCGCATGACAACTGGCAGGCCGTTCATTGCTTCGAGTACGTCTTTTATGTCCTTTTTCACATAGGGGTAGAGTTCTTCGAGCGCCTTTCTTCGTTCTTCCGGAGTTTTGGAGACGATCATCTTACGTAGTCTAAAGAGCGGTTCCTCAGAACCTTTACCGTAAAACATGTGCTCGGTGCGCATGAGTCCGATACCCTGGGCGCCGAAATTTCTTGCCCTGTGCGCATCATCAGGGGTATCTGCATTTGCCCGGACGCCGAGCGTACGAATCGAATCACAGACTTTGAGAAATTGCTGCAATAGTACATTCTCTTCGGCCGCTGCTATCATCGGAAGTTGTCCATCATAGACATTACCCCTGGTGCCGTTGAGGGTTATCCATTCACCTTCATGAAGGGTCTTTCCCGCCACAGAAATTTCCTTCTTTTCGTGGTTGATTTGCAGGTCGCTACAGCCTACTATGCAGCACTTGCCCCAACCGCGGGCTACAAGCGCGGCGTGCGATGTCATGCCACCTCTTGCCGTGAGTATTGCCT
Organism: candidate division WOR-3 bacterium; assembly: GCA_029858255.1. Lineage (NCBI taxonomy): Bacteria > Pseudomonadati > Caldifarciminota > Caldifarciminota bacterium. The sequence goes on from JAOUFJ010000018.1 coordinate 41,891, forward strand.
GCGCTGCTCTCATGCCTTCCACATCCTCGGGGTTCGTCTCCTCGCGCACAAGAATCACTTGCTTGCCTGCTTTTGTCCATTCCACGGCAGCATTGGATGAAAAGACGATCTGCCCGGTTGCTCCGCCGGGTCCTGCTGGAAGACCTCTGGCAATTGGTTTCTTGGCTAACTCTGCCTGGGGATCAACCATTGGATGCAGTAGCTCGTCGAGCTGGTCGGGCGTAACACGCATCACGGCTTCTTCCTTCGTTACGAGCTTTTCCTTGAGCATGTCCATTGCCATCTTGACCGCGGCGGGTCCATTTCTTTTTCCGACCCTTGTCTGGAGCATGTAGAGTTTGTCGTTCTCGATTGTGAATTCAATATCCTGCATGTCTTTATAGTGACGCTCGAGACGTTTTTGATAGCTGTACAGTTCTCTGTAGATGGTGGGCATAGCTTTCTCCAGGGTAACGAGCTTTTTGTTGTGGTCGGACTTGGAATACTCATTTATCGGCGCCGGAGTGCGGATGCCGGCGACGACGTCCTCACCCTGCGCGTTGATCAGGTATTCACCGTAGAATTTGTTCTCACCGTTGCCTGGATTTCTTGTAAACCCGACGCCCGTGGCAGAATCTTTACCCATGTTACCAAAGACCATTGCCTGCACATTGACGGCAGTTCCCCACTCATTGGGAATACCTTCAATGCGCCGGTAGCTGACAGCCCTTTTGCCGTTCCACGAAGCGAAGACGGCTTCTATACCGCCCCAGAGTTGCTTGTTATGATCGTCCGGGAAATCGCTCTCGAGAGTTTGCTTGATCTTCCTCTTGAATCTGGCGCAAAGTTCTTTCAAGTCTTCAGCGTTGAGATCGAGGTCATTACGATAATTCTTTTCTTTTTTCATATTATCCATGACCTTTTCCAGCTGTCGGCGGATTCCCGACTCTTCATTTTTAGGTTCGACACCCGCACCTTTTTCCATGACTACGTCCGAGTACATCATGATGAGCCTGCGGTACGCGTCGTAAACAAAACGTTCGTCGCCACTCTGTTTGATCAATCCGGGGATTGTCTTTTCGGTTAGTCCGATGTTCAATACTGTTTCCATCATACCAGGCATTGAGCGACGCGCGCCGGATCTTACTGAAACGAGAAGCGGGTTGCCGGCATCGCCGAATTTTCGATCCATGATCTTCTCGACGTTGCGTATTGACTTCCTGACTTCTTCCTTCAATTTCTTCGGCAGCGCGCGTTTATGTTCGTAGTAGTAATTACAGACCTCGGTCGTTATCGTGAACCCGGGCGGCACGGGAATACCGAGATTGGTCATTTCCGCGAGATTTGCGCCTTTACCGCCAAGCAGGTTTTTCATTTTGGCGTTGCCCGTGGCCTTCTTGCCACCAAATTCATAAACAAGTTTTTTTGACATCATTGCTCCTTTCGTTAGTTTTTCCTGCAGTTAGGGAATGACAATACTGCTAGATCTTAAGGTATTTCTTCAGGATGTTATCCAAGCTCGGTCCAGACCTTTCCTCTAACTCGTAATCGATCTTTGCGACAGGTTTGTTGAGTTTCGTAAATTTTCTTAAATCCACCGGAGTTGCCATGACAATGGAATCGGCAGGTGTATTGTTGATACTTGCTTCAAGTTCTTTTATCTGTTTCTTACCGTAACCAAGGGCTGGTATCAGAGCCCCGATCTGCGGGTATTTCACGTAAGCCTCTTTTATCGAACCGATGGCATAGGGCTTCGGGTCGACAATCTTGCCAGCATTGTATTTTTTCGCGGCAACGATACCTGCTCCAAAGGACATACCCCCGTGGGTCAAGGTTGGTCCATCTTCGATAACCACGACCGCTTTGCCCTTCACTAGTTCTGGCCTGTCGACTGAAGTGGGTGACGCCGCTTCAAGGACAACTGCCTGGGGGTTCAGTTTCTTTATGTTTTCCTTGAGCAGTTCAATACTCGAACGGGGCGCAGTATCGACCTTGTTTATCAAGACCACATCGGCCATTCTCACGTTCGTCTCGCCTGGATGATATGTCATCTCATCTCCGGTCCTGAAAGGATCCACGACGACGATGTGAAGGTCTGATCTATAGAATGACAGATCATTGTTGCCTCCGTCCCAGACAATGATATCGCTGATCTTCTCGGCTTGTTTCAATATCAGGCCATAATCGACACCGGCGAACACAGTATTCCCTCTGAGAATATGCGGTTCGTACTCTTCCCGTTCTTCGATTGTGCATTTGTGCTTGTCCAGATCTTCGAGCGTAGAGAATTTCTGCACGATCTGTTCTTTGAGGTCTCCGTAGGGCATGGGATGTCGTATTACTGAAGTCTTCAAGCCGCGATTGTGTAGTATTTCACAGACTCGGCGCGTGGTCTGGCTTTTGCCTGATCCGGTTCTTGCTGCGCAGATCGACACGACCTTCCGTTTTGATGTAATCATAGAAGATTTGGGCCCGAGTAGCCAGAAATCCGCACCGGCCGCTATCACTTCGGATGCTCTATGCATGACATAGTTGTGGGAAATATCCGAATAGGCGAAAACAACTACGTCGATCTTGTGTTTTGATATCATCTGCGCAATTTTTTTCTCGGGTTCAATGGGTATACCTCGAGGATATCCCTTACCCGCCAATACTCTGGGATACAATCTGTCTGCAATATTGGGTATTTGAGTTGCGGTAAAACAAATCACCCTAAAATCGGGATTATTTCTGAAATAGACATTGAAATTATGGAAATCTCTTCCTGCTGCACCCATAATAATGACACGCCGCATAAATAAGTCCTCCTTTCGACCCTAATTATACCCTAAAATCGGACAAAAGTCAATATTTTGACGGCTGTTCAAGAGGTCCAGTAGAATTGCAGTTCAATAACGAAGCATATTGATTTCTCTTACCTGATGGTGAATAGCTCTGCAATTTCGATGGTTTTGGGCCTCTCGGCCGGAAAATCCCTTTTTTTCCTTGACTTTTTTACTAATATATACATAATATTTATCTATGATGCGAAAAGAGGCTTATGAACTGCTTGTGCAGAGGCTCAAGAATAAGAATCTGTTCAAACATTGCCTTGCAGTTGAGGCTTGCCTGAGGAAGTTAGCACAACGGTTCGGTGAAGATGAGGAATCATGGGGTATTGCTGGATTGCTCCATGACATCGATTACGAGGAAACTGAAGGTGATCCCGCTCGCCACGGCTTAGAGGGCGCGATGTTCCTCCAGAGCCTGGGGATTGATGAGGTTATAGTCCGTGCGGTGAAAGCACATTCCGGGCACCTCGGGCCCTCTTCAAAATTAGACTGGGCTTTATTCAGCGCAGATCCACTGACCGGATTGATTGTCGCAGGTGCACTCATGCATCCTGAGAAGAAATTGAGTGCACTGGACGTGGATTTCGTGCTGCGGCGGTTCAAGGAAAAGCGATTTGCTGCCGGCGCGAACAGGGAACAAATAACCGCCTGCAAGAATGTGGGGCTGGAACTGGAGCAATTTGTCCAAATATGCCTTGAAAGTATGCAGGGCATTGCCGAAGACCTTGGTCTATGAAGAAACTTCACACTTTCGAGAATGTGATCATAAACCTGAAGCAGTTCTGGCAAAAGCAGGGATGTCTGTTATTCGAGCCCTATAACTCAGAAGTCGGCGCAGGCACGTTCAACCCGGCTACATTCTTGAGAATTCTGGACAACGACCCCTGGAATGTTTGTTACCTTGAGATATCAAAAAGACCTCGCGACGGAAGGTATGCGAAGAACCCGCTGCGTTTTCAGCAGTTCTATCAGTGCCAGGTGATCATGAAGCCAGCGCCGGACGACATTCAGCAGATCTATCTTCAATCACTCGAGCACCTCGGGCTAAAATTGAGGGAGCATGAAATCCGATTTGTGGAAGACGATTGGGAATCACCGACATTGGGGGCTTGGGGTTTGGGTTGGGAGGTCTGGCTGGATGGACTCGAGGTAACTCAATTTACTTATTTCCAGCAAGCCGGTGGAGTTGACTTGCAGGTCATACCGGTTGAGATTACTTATGGTCTCGAGAGAATAACGATGATCTTGCAGGACGTCCCTTCGGTTTTCGATGTCAAATGGAACAATACGTTGACATGGGGTTATGTCTACCGTCAGAACGAAATAGAGTATTCCAAATACAACTTCGAATCGGCGCCGGCTGACATCCTTGCTTCGCTTTTTGTTACCTATGAAAAAGAGGCGAACAGGTTGTTTGAAGAGGGGTTGGTATATCCAGGATATGACCACACGATAAAGTGTTCTCATCTATTCAACATGTTAGAGGCACGCGGCGCGATCAGCATTTCGGAACGGGCAAAGTATATCGGCCGCGTCAGGGCACTCGCCAATAAAGCTGCTGCACTATATCTGAGTAAGAATAATGAGCAAGCGAACGTTTCAAATGATTGATTTCCTTCTGGAAATCGGGTTTGAAGAATTCCCGCCGCACTTTCTGAAACCGGCGGCCGAGAGTCTTGCTGAACAGATCGAGATACTGCTCAAGCAGAAGAAGATCTTCTACCGATCGATCCGCACAATATACACGCCACGCCGGATGGGTACGCTGGTGCTTGGTTTGAGTCGGCGACAGAAGCCGCAGGTAATTGAGATACCAGGTCCACCCAAGCGTTTTGCCTATGATGCGAAGGGTAAAGCGACTGAAAAACTAATTGGTTTCATGAAAGCGAACAGTCTAAAATCCAATGAGATCATAAGCAAGCGGACGAAGAAAGGCGATTATGTCTACGGCAGGAAGGAAATCGCGGGAGCTTCGACCGAGAATATTCTCCGGAATAGTGTACCGCCCATAATATCCAATCTTGAATTTCCGAAGACCATGGTATGGAATGACAAACGGGTTCGTTTTCCCCGCCCAATACGGTGGCTTGTTGCGCTCCTCGACCGCAAACCGTTGCGATTTGAATATGCCGGCGTTCAGGCGAATCGTTATTCATGGCCGAATCAGCACTTTTCATTCAAGCCCATACGGCTCGAAAAACCTCGGGAATACATGAATTTTCTGCGGCACGGCGGTGTCATCGTGGATCCGAACGAGAGGAAAAAGATCATACTGACGAGAATAAAACAAGCAGCCGAAAAAGTGAAGGGCAAGCCGGTCCACAGCAGCGAGATGATCGAAGAAATAAACTGCACAACCGAGTATCCCGAAGTTGTCACGGGCGAATTTGACGCGCGGTACCTCGATCTTCCCGAAGAAGTTCTGATGACAGTACTTCGTGCTCACGGAAATGTTATCTGGATTCGTGATACCAATAAGTATGTGTATGTATTCAGTGCCAAGAAGAAGGCGCTGCAGAATGTCAAGGTCGGTTACGAGAGAGTGATGGAGTCACGTTTGTACGATGCCCTTTTCTTCTACCAGAATGACATGAAGGTTGGTTTGCAGAGTATGCTTAAACAGACAAAAGATATGATGTGGTTACAGGGTCTGGGTACACTGTACGATAAATCTCTCCGTCTCCAGCATTTTTCAGAAGAGTACAAATCAATTCCTGCCGTTGATATCGAAACATTGAAACGCGCGGCAATGTTGTGCAAGGCTGATCTGCTTTCCGAGATGGTAAGGGAAAAAGAATTCACATCGTTGCAAGGTATAATGGGTGGCCACTATGCTAGATCAGGAGGTGAAAGTGCAGAGGTGGCGAACGCGATCAGCGAACATTACCTTCCAAGGTTTGTGGGTGATAGATTGCCGAAGACTCTGAGCGGAGCACTGCTCTCAATTGCCGACAAGCTCGATAACGTGGTTGGAGCATTCTTGAGCGGCAATCGGCCAAGTGGCTCAAATGATCCGTTGGCGGTCAGAAGGAATGGATATGCTGTGATCCAGCTCGTTGATGCGTTTGAAATCCATCTGGACCTTTCCGGTTTGATTGCCGGTATGCTCAGGGTGTATAATAAAAAGATCGAAGATGGAGTTCTGCCGGAATTTTTTATCGAGAGATTGACGCGTTATCTGCAGGATAAGGGCTACCGGTACGACGAGATTAAAGCCGTGCTGGCGATATGGAATGGGGACGTTGCTGACGCTAAGAAGCGTTGCGAAGCGCTCAAATCATTCAGGGACAGTCCCGAGTTCGTGAAGCTGGTGATAGGCCAGAAAAGGGTGAGAAACATATTGAAGAATGTTAAAGCAGCAATGACTGTCGACGCTGAATTCGTCAATGAGCCGGCGGAAAAAGCACTCTTGCGGATGGGTGAGAAGGTCAGACCAGATTTGGATGCTATGATCGAAAGTAAGAACTATTCTGAATTACTGAAATTGCTTCTCGAGATGAGACCGGTGATCGACAAATTTTTTGATGATGTTCTGGTCATGTGTGAAGACAGGAAACTGAGAGAGAATCGTCTGGCCCTCGTCAGCACGATCAACGAGTTATTTCTGAAATTTGCCGATTTTTCGCAGATCGTTATTGAGGGTGAAAAAACGTAGAGGTTAACGATCAAGAAAATATTCAATAATCAAGTCCGGAGAGAAAAGATAGGTGAAGAGATCACGGTTTACGGTTGGGTAGACCGCATAAGGAATCTCGGCGGCATGATCTTCGTAGACCTGAGGGACCGGACCGGCGTGCTGCAGCTGGTGATCGATCCGACCGTTACCGGCGTAAAGGAACTCGGTCTGCAGGATTGTATTTACGCGGCAGGAGATGTAAAAGAACGTCCAGCCGATCAAAAGAATCCTAAAATGGTAACTGGCGAGGTTGAGTTGATTGTGAACAAGCTGGAAATACTGAACAAATCCAAGGTTCCGCCTTTTGTCGTTGAAAGTGAAGTGAAGGCTAATGAGGAATTGCGCTTGCGTTACCGGTATCTCGATTTGCGAAGAGCCCCGATGCAACGTAACATTGTTTTCCGGCACAATATAATTACGGCGATGCGCGAATATTTGAATAGGAACTATTTCATTGAAATAGAAACTCCGATCCTGACCAGGAGCATGCCCGAGGGAGCAAGGGATTACCTTGTTCCGTCAAGGTTATACCCTGAGAAATTTTACGCGCTCGCCCAGTCTCCGCAGATGTACAAACAGCTACTGATGGTTGCCGGTTTTGAGCGATACTACCAGATCGCCCGCTGTATGCGTGATGAGGATCCGAGACATGACCGCCAGCCGGAACACACACAGATCGACATTGAGATGTCTTTTGTCGACGAGGATGATGTCTTTGCTGTTGCCGAGGGAATGTTCAGCCATATTTTCAAGGTTGTTATGGGGCAGGATCTTAAAATACCTTTCGAACGGATGACATACGCGAGTGCGATGGAGCGATATGGCAGTGATAAACCAGACCTGCGCTTTGGCATGGAGATTGTCGACCTGCGCGATATATTCAAGGGTGTTGAATTCGCGCCGTTTGATAGAAAAGATGAGATCCGCGGTTTGGTTGTCGGACCGGGGAGTAAGATATCACGCAAGAAGCTCGATGCGATGAACGGGAGCGCGAAGACGGCCGGTCTCGGTGGCGTATTCTGGTCGAAGATTGACGACACGTGCACCGGCAGTATTGGCAAAGTGATCGATGGGAAGATCATCGAGAAAATGCGGCTGGAGAAAGGAAATCTATTGATCGTGGCGGCAGGTGATGGACGGATATTCAAATTTCTTGGTCGGCTGAGAACCGAACTCGCTGCAGAACTCGGTCTAGGTGGAACCGGTTTCAGATTTTTGTGGGTGACGGATTTTCCGATCTTTGAGCGTGACGAGAAGACAGGGGATTTCGTTGCCAGTCATCACATATTCACACAGCCCAGACCCGGTGATATACAATTTCTTGACTCTGACCCTTTGCGCGTGCACGGCCGGTTGTATGATCTGGTCTGCAATGGCAACGAGCTTGCCTCGGGCAGCATAAGGAATCATGACCGCAGGTTACAGGAAAAGTTGTTTGCCATCGCTGGTATGGATGCTGCAAAATACACTATGCTGCTCGATGCACTTGAATACGGTGCACCACCGCACGGAGGTATTGCACCCGGTATTGACCGCATTGTCATGGTTCTTGGAGGATTGACTTCGCTAAGGGATGTCATTGCCTTCCCCAAAACAACGACCGCTCAGGGATTGCTCGAGAACATACCTGACTCAGTTACGCCGGAGCAATTAAAAGACCTCCACTTGAAATTCGAATAAACATAGAACGTTACGTTCGTTATTCCCGCTAATATCGTTAGTTCCGTTAATATCGCTATTTTCGCTAATCTCGCTAATACCGTTACTTCCGTTAATACCGTTCCATAGGCTTCGCTGTTCTAGGGGAGTCGAGAACCCGATCGAAGCCTGTTAATGCCGGCATCGATTGCTTCGATAATTTTAATTTTGGCATTTGATATTGTTCCCTACGGGAATTCTCACAAATAGCATCAAATCGGAGATTTGAGTATTTACGGAATTAGAATTTCGTGCTTCGGATTTAGGATTTGGCCAATGGGTTTCGCAACCGTTCAACGTC
>JAOUFJ010000019.1 GCA_029858255.1 candidate division WOR-3 bacterium
TAATCGCTTGCATTTGCAGTTCCATTGTACCGTCTGACCCACGCAGTGTCGACCTGGGCAAACAAAGTGGTGATACAGAATAGACAGGTTAACACGGTCAATATTTTATTTACTTCAAAAGGTTTTTTGTTATACATGATAACCTCCACGTTGTCTTAGCGACCAATAATTCTTGGCCTTTTACTCCGCAATCCGCTGTTTTTCCGGCTCGCGGGATCCTATATTTATACAACCCACTCTAGTTATTCAATCACCTCCTCTCCATATTATTATAGTCTGATTTGTATTTGAATACCAGTGTTATATTATCTGAAAAATGTCTTTCTGAGGTTTGTTGTGCGTGGGGACAGCCTTGCGGAGCCAGGCACCATAATATCCTAATTCGTATTGCGAAATGCGGATTTAAACAAATACGTTTGGAACGTTATTCTCGCTAATTGCGTTATTACCGTTACTTTCGTTGGTATCGCTCACCTGCTGAGATTGTGCCGATTTTCGTCCTTGGAAGTTTCTGATACAATGAAAATCGAACATCCCGCAAGGCGGGACTTCGCCCTGGTTCATTGAATTCATGAAACAAGGTGAAAACCGGGGCTCGCAATGACGTTTCTTGCGGGCGAGTCAAAAGTTAACATCAGCAAGCTGCTATATTCTGTTTACTTTCACTCTTAGCGATGCATTTGGTATGTTCTCGATGCGCCGCTCAACAAACTCGCGGCTTACTCGAATAATAATAGAGACCATAGAGTACTGAGGTGTACAGCGTCGCCTGTTGACTTTACCCATATTTTTGTAATAATAGTAGGGGAGTCATTGTGGGGTATAGCATAAATGCAAGCACCAAGAACAGCATGAAAGATTTTTCTTCCAAAGGACAAATACAAGTGGTCACAGGGGGGCTGTCTTCTTCCCTTTATATGATGCCTGGAAGGACTAAATGACACCTTCTATCGACGCCAAGATATCCCGTGCAGAAGCATTGCTGAACGAGGGGAAAAACGAGAAAGCACTCGCATTGCTGAAGAAGATCACTGCGCTGAAAGGGTTATCCGAGGAGAACCGGCTCGCTTGCGCGTTGCTAGAGATTAGGATCAAGCTAAAGCTTGGCGAATCTAAAGATGCTCTAAAATTGTCAGACAAGGCTCTGCAAACGGCACTCAGGCAAAATGATGTTATGAGTGCCTTAGAATTGTATGCGTTGCAGGTCGAAATCGCCTGGCGATCAGGGGAATTTGACATAGGCCTCAGAGCTTTAGATGAAGGTGAGAGACTGATCAGGGGGATGCAGTTTACTCATGCAGATAAAAAAGCACGAGCATTGAGCAGAAGAAAGGCTGAATTGTTGTGCAACGGCGGGGTCATTCACTGGTATAAAGGTAATCTCGACAAGGCGGTTGAGTATCACAAATCGAGTCTCGAGATCATGGAGGAGTTGGAAGATCTGCCAGGTATGGCCAACGTGTTCAATAACCTGGGTCTTGTTTACTGGTCTAAAGGCGATCTTGAGCGATCAATAGAATACCACCAGCGGAGTCGCACGATGAATGAGGTTATTGGTGACAAACGGAAAATTGGTGCATCGCTCAACAACCTGGGCAATGTTTACATTATGAAGGGGGAACTTGACAGTGCACTGGAGGCTTATCAGCGAAGTCTGGCAATCAAAAAGGAATTTAATCTCACTCAGGAGATCGGAACTACCCTCATTAACATTGGAACGGTCTACCACCTTAAAGGTGAATTGGACCTTGCAATGGACTATTACCAAAAGACTCTCGTCCTGAGTGAGGAATTGGGGAATAAACCGAACATCGCACTGGCGACCAACAATCTTGGTGATATTCATATGCTGAGAGGGGAACTCGGCCAGGCGCTGGAGTACTTTCAGAAGGCTATCGAACTCTATCAGGAACTGGGATTCAAACAAGAAATCGCCCTGTCACTGAGCAATCTGGGTGAGCTCTACTGGAAAAAGGAGAACATCGAACAATCATTGCAATGCTACGAGCAGAGTCTGGCAATTTATCAAAAGATGGAGAACGCCCCGTATACTGCTTTGGTGCTGTTTAACCTGATCTGGATAGCCCTTGAACGAGAAGACCCATCCCTGGCACAGGAGTATCTCCTTAATCTGGAGCAGATCAATAAAAACTATCAAAACAAGGTGCTCGATCAGCGCTTTCGTATTGCCAAAGCCCTTTGGCTGAAGTCGAGCAAGCGATCTCGGCATAGATTGGAGGCTGTGAAGATCCTCGAAGAGGTGATAGAGGAGAAGGTTGGAGACCATACGCTGGCCGTCACTGCCATGGTTCATTTGTGCGACTTATTGCTAGCCGAGTTGAAAGTCACCGGGGAGGAAGAATTATTTGATGAGATCAAAGAATTGACGGGCAGGCTTCTTGACATTTCCAAGAAGCAGGCTTCACATGCTCTTCTAGCCGAGGTATATTTGATGCAATCAAAACTGGCGCTTATTGAACTCGATATGGGGCAGGCAAAGAAATTGCTCGCACAGGCCGGTACAATTGCCGAAGAGAAGGGATTGACGTCTCTGGCGCGATTGGTAACGCGGGAGAGTGATTCACTGCAATCTCAGGTGAAAAAGTGGGAATCGCTCGTGCATCAAGAGCCATCTTACCAAAGAATGATCGATATGACGAATATCGATGCACTCCTCGAGCAAATGATTCAAAAAACAATAACCAGTGTTATTGAAGAAAGACGGACGTCGGATGATGAGATACAAACGAAGAAGTACAAGCTCGTTCATCTTGACCGTCTTACGGAGTTTCAGAAAATTGAAAAAAGCAGATTCCGGATTGGCATTGCTCAGATCGGATTGTCGAAGGCAGGTGACATAGTTCACGAAATATACACTGAGCTGGCCCCTGGTCTTTTTGGTTTTAGAGAGGAGGCAGTAGATACTATTAGAAACAAGATCAAGAATATGGTTGAAGCTGCTTCAAATGAGGACATCGATCTCCTGATTTTCCCGGAATTGAGCATCGATCTCAATTACCTCCAGCTCCGTGAGGACGTAGTTTCTCTTGCAAAGACCTACAATATGGTGTTGGTGCCTGGGTCCTACCATGACCACAATACAAAAAGGAATCTCAGTATCGTTATGTCACCAAACGGCATCCTCTGTGAACAGGCAAAGCACATTCCGGCCAATATTCACTTCGCAGGAACCCGATTAACAGAAGGGATCATTGGACCTTCTTCCCCACAAAAGACCATTATCTGTAGCACTGAATTTGGCAGGGTGGCGATCATCATATGTAGAGATTTTCTTGATATGGACTTGAGGGTGGAGCTGAAGAATTCTGATCCGCCGGTAGATATCATTATTAACCCCGCCTTTACTCCCGTCACAGCCGATTTCAAGGCTGCTCATTTTGATGCACGCAGGTCTATCTATGCCTACTGCTTCTTCGCCAACGTCGCTGAGTTCGGTGATTCTTTTATCTATTCTCCCGAAAAGGAACGCGTCGAAAAAAACATCCCGGCGCGGGAAGAAGGTTTGATCTGGAAGGAAGTTGATCTCTTCAAACTCCGTTCAGAGCGGAAGAAATGGGAGATTGAGCAGGCGAAACGCAAGCCGTTCATACAAAGCACACGATAACATGCCAACGGAGTTGGCTGAATACACGCTTGCATGCTGCAAGCTGAAGATACGTCTGCCGATGGCAGACTGCAGACACGCTTCGCTGAAGTCACGTTCGCCATCACTCACTGAAGACACATCAACGCCCTCTGAGTTGCTAACAGACGCGGGTAGTGAGTAGATAGTTGACAGAATCGGCCTGTTTGCTATTGTATATTAGGTGTAGTTATTGCAGGGGGTGATCAAGTCGCAGGGGCATGTTTGCTCTTTGGTGAAGCGACTGGGATCGTAGAGATAGGCGGCTGCTTGAAATTAATGGTAAGAACTCCGCTACGTAATCATCGATCACGGTCATCCTTTTGCTGCTAGGTGATCTCAAGAATAATAGATGCATGACATTGATTATTTTCATATATGTTTGTTTGCCCGGTATATAGAAGGAGGTATGCAATGGCAAAAGAACAAAAAAAACTGACCAACAATTTTGGTAAACCGGTCGATGACGATCAGAATAGCATAACTGTGGGCATTCCAGGACCCACGATTTTCGAAGATATCCACCTTGCTGAAAAACTGGCGCACTTCAATCGTGAACGTATCCCCGAGCGGGTAGTGCACGCTAAGGGCGCCGGGGCCGGTGGATATTTCGAGGTTACGCACGATGTTACGAAATACACCAGGGCCAAATTCCTCTCCGAGATCGGCAAGCGTACCGAGGTCTTTGCGAGATTTTCCACGGTCGGTGGGGAAAAGGGTTCGGCAGATACGGCTCGTGATCCCCGTGGGTTTGCCGTGAAATTCTACACGGAAGAAGGTAATTTCGACATGGTGGGCAATAACACGCCGGTATTCTTTATCCGCGATGTCATCAAATTCCCCGATTTTATTCATACACAAAAACGCAATCCAGCCACCAACGCCAAGGATCCGGACATGTTCTGGGATTTTCTATCTCTGACTCCAGAATCGATCCATCAGGTCACGATTCTCTTTTCGGACCGCGGTACTCCGATGAGCTACCGCAATATGAATGGCTATGGAGGTCATACCTTCAAATGGTGGAATTCGAATGGTGAATATTTCTGGGTGAAAATACATTTTAAGACAGTGCAAGGTGTCAAAAACTATGGACGGCAGGAAGCAACGCGGCTTGCTGGCGAGAATCCCGATATCGCGACAGATGATCTATATCAAGCGATCAAGAGCGGTAAATATCCGGCTTGGGATGTGCAGATCCAGGTCATGAAGCCCGAGCTGGCAGACACCTACAAATTCAATCCTTTTGATGTGACGAAGGTTTTACCGCATGGTGATTTTCCGGTGATCCCGGTCGGTCGTATGGTTCTGAACCGGAACCCACAAAATTACTTTGCCGAGGTAGAGCAATCAGCCTTTTGTCCAGGCAACTTTGTTCCGGGTATGGGTCCTTCTCCGGATAAGATGCTGCAGGGGCGGATAATATTCTATCATGACGCCCATCGATACCGTCTTGGTCCTAACTATCATTTGATCCCGGTCAACTCGCCAAAAGGTGTGAAGGCCGACAACTATCAGCGTGACGGTGCCATGCGCGTAGATGATAACGGTGGTGGTGGTCCAAATTACTATCCAAACAGCTTTGAGGGTCCTGAACCGCAGCCGGAATTCTCAGAGCCGTCGCTGGAATTTTCGGGTAAGGGAGCTCGACAACCTTATGTTCATCCCAACGACGACTTCGTTCAGGCCGGTAACCTCTACCGAAAGGTTATGACTGATGTGGACCGGGAACACCTGGTCGGGAATATCATTGATCATTTAGGGAATGCGCAGAAACGTATCCAACTTCGCCAAACGGCGCTTTTCTACAAAGCTGATATCGAGTACGGGACCAGGGTTGCGCAGGGTTTGAAACTTAGTCTGAAAGATGTCGAGAACCTGGCGAAGATGTCACAGGAGGAACGGGCAGAAGCGACGAAGTAGAACCATTTTAACCGGGGAGTTAAGAACTGGGATGTAAGAAGTTGAAACAAAATTCCAGATACGTTTAGTTCGCTATTATCGTTACGTCCGTTAATCTCGTTATTTCCGTCAATTTCTCTGCTTCCACTAAACATGTTACGTAACAGGTGATGCGTCAAACGTCTTGACAGTTAAGTTGTTTGGTCTAGAATACTGCTGAATATAGCTTGTGGAGAAAAGCCTATGAAATGTATATGTAGTATTCATATTATTCTTTATTCATTTCGATCGGGTACCCCGGGTTCAGAAATATATTCATATTCTCGAATTGATGTAGTAAATACAAGGCATGTGAATGAGAGTTAAACGCTGTACCAAGTGCATTTTGCCCATAGAGTACCCGGGAATCAACTTTCGTGAAGATGGTGTTTGTTCATTCTGTGCTGACTTCAGACAGACTGATTGGAAGGTCCAGAGGTCTATACTGGATGACATTGTTCAACAAGCCCGATCGAGCGGTTCAAAATATCAGGCTGTCGTTCCGTTCAGCGGGGGTAAAGACAGCTCATATGTTTTGTATTACATGCGTAAGATTTGTAACTTGAGGGTCCTGGCGCTGAATTTCGACAATGCATTCCGTAGTGAAGCTGCTGGGGTGAATCTTGAAACACTGCCAAAGACGCTTGAGGTAGATTATACTTCGATACATCTACCGTGGCCCTTGATGAAGGGGCTTTACGCCGCGTTCATTAAGGATGCAGGTGAGTTTTGTACGGTATGCAATTCCGTCGGTTATCTGACTATCATGTCATACATAGTAAACCATGCCGACGTCCTTGGTGCCAATCCGCTTGTGGTCAGCGGATGGGTGCGATATCTAGAGGAGATGCCAAACGTCTATGCTTTTGATATAAAGTATTTTAGCGACATCATTTCCCGCGCTGGGTTACTTGGTCCTTTGATCGAGTCGGGGTTCGTAGATCAGAGATGTCTCGATGTTTTGGCGAACGTGTCTGATCCAAGGAAACTTAGTAATGACACCAAAATACCTCTCAATTTCATTGCACTACCTGAGTATATTTACTGGGAAGTTAATGCAATTTCCGAAACGCTTAAAGCGTTTGGATGGAATGCCCCGTCTTCCACCACCGGGGAAACACATTTTGACTGCACAATGTATCCTGTAGCGAAATACCTGGAGAAGAAGAAATATGGGTTCAGCCAGTCTACAATTACGTATAGTGCGTTAGTTAGACACGGTCAAATGACCCGTGAAGATGCGTTGAAAGAATTGGATAGAGAGTCGAATGACAGACCAGTTGAATTCGCGGATTTTCTCGGAATGCTCGGATTAGAGGATGATCAGGTGAATTGGAAAGGCAAATGGTATCCAGAAAGAAAGTGATGTAGATTCATGCTATTTATTCCCGCAAGGCTAACATCATTCAAACTGCCGAAGAGATATGTCCTGAAATCATGGTTCTTCCCGGGACGCTGGCTTTCAGACGCTGAGTTGGATATCCTTCGGCAGACGATCTATTCAATCACAATGACGAAATTAGGGGTATTGCCAAAATACGGCGTATATTCGAAGTCGCGTGAGCCGTACAAAAATCGCATTATATCAATTGCATACGACAAAATTACGCGAACACCAATAGGCTTCACTGCTATGGTGCATATCCAATTGCCGACCAATACAACCCGGGAACCTGTGATACATCTGGGTCTAGTGATAACGACGACGAACCGTTTGGGAAGAGC
The DNA here is from genome assembly GCA_029858255.1 of candidate division WOR-3 bacterium. NCBI lineage: Bacteria > Pseudomonadati > Caldifarciminota > Caldifarciminota bacterium. The sequence goes on from JAOUFJ010000019.1 coordinate 7,310, forward strand.
ATTGTTATTCTTTATTTATTTCTGGCCACTGTTATATTTTCTTACCATAAGAAAATTCAAACCGTTCTGGATCACTTCAGTATCTATGGAGCCGAGCATAATAGGTTCGGTTTCCGATAATTTCGGGAGCGTTTTTCCACATTATCTTCAAAACACCACAGCAACAGCGGCGCAATGCGAGATAGCACAAAGACTTTTCTGTGAGCATGGTGACGAATTTGGAATGGGTCAGCACGCGCATCTTGATCTGCAGAATTTTGTAGTTAGGGGCAGTTGTCGAGGTCCCAGCGATGCGTTGCGCGTTAAGTACGATAATTCCGCAAAATATATCACCCTCAAATGCAACAAATTCTGTGAGCTCACACTTGATTATGAACGAGGTGACGAAATACTGCAGGTCGGTCATGTCAGCTTGCGTTCTAGTTTATCCGTTTTCGCTCGACTATTTAGAGATCAAATGGGACGGCTAGCATGCGCAATAGAAAAGCGGCGTCGAATCTGAAGATCCGTCCAATAAAAGAAACTGACAATCGTCAGTTGATCTCGCTTGCGCGATCAATCGGGGTTCCAGCAAGAGTTAAACTTGGGGTGGACAGGGCGCCGATTTTTTGGGCCTTCAGCGAAATGCAGAGTAAAACATGGGATATATTGGTTGCCGAGGATGGCAATGAGATAGTTGGGTTCATAGATTTGAGTCACAGGAAGTTCCGTCTAAGCAAAGTCGTTAAGCAGGTTACCTATGTCGGTCTTACTGGGGTTCATACCGGATGGCGTGGATCAGAGGTATTCCCCAGGTTGCTAAGGGCAAGCGAGAGATTAGCCCGGAAGCGCGGCTCAGAATGCGCCATTGCGCTCGTCAATGTCAACAACATGAGGTTTAACAAGTTATTGAGGTTCATATATAAAGATTCGATATGCTGTGAGAACCTACGAGTGTCATGCGTTTTGCTTGGACCTCGTTACAGGCGTAACAAGAATGTTCGTGTCGAGAGAGCGACACAAGAGGATATGCAAATGATCATGGATCTTATGATGCGATATTATTGCCGGTATCAGCTCGCACCTATATTGGATAGAAAGCACTTTACAGATTTGTTTAACTCGCAGTTGCTTGATCTTCTCGTAGTACGCGATGACAAGAAGAAAATAGTGGCGACCATGGGTCTTTGGGACCAGAGCCATATGAGGAGAATTATTGTATTGGATTACGCGCCACCCATGTTATGGATAAAAAGATTAATAAATGGCAGCAGATATTTTACTCGTATCGCTCGTGTGCCCGATCCAGGTAGTCACTTCGAATATTTCTACTCAGTCTTCGCCGCGTTTGAAGAAGGCTTTGAAAATTCGTTTTGTGAAATCTTACGTTTTGTCTGCAATAAATATGCAGACCGTAATTACAACTTTCTGATACTAGCAATTCCTGAATCTTCAAAGGTTATGAAAACATGCAGTGATTTGTGGATCATTTCTAATAACAACGTTCCAGTAGTTATTCCTTTGACAAATGATATGGTGACTTTTCTTAAGGAAATCGGATCTTGTAGTTTATACCTTGAATACGCTTTGTCGTAACTGGTTCGGAAATTGCAGCATTCGGACGTCGCCACAGGAGACTTTGTCAGTAATGACGTGATGCAAGCATCTCAACACTTTTGTCAAGCGGTGGATTTTTCTGCCCATGGTTATAGCTGGCAATGACTTGCATCACAGGATCGGGGGTAACCCTTTGGGTTTGCGACGTTTAATCGCAGAACTGATGCTCTGCCCTGCCTTTCTGGCAATGCTTCACAGGATGTGAACGATTGTTAGTCCCGTTACTATCGCTACTGCCTTTCGGTTTCTCAATTTCTTATCCTCTTAAGTTCTATCTCATCGGGGCTTCCTATCTTCTCGTTATGCGTGTCGCGTCATGCGTCCGGCGAAAAGTGTTTAGCGTATTGCGTTGAGGGTTCTTGACCTCCTGTGATTAAGCGGTATATTGTAATATAATATGAAGAAAGAGGATATTAACGCAAAGGAGTTGAGACAAGTCATTGGGGTATGCAAGATCAATGAGATCGGGAAACACCATTAGGAACGTAGTTCAGATTCTATTGAATAATAGGGGGTCACAGTGCCGGATAAGTCATCGGATGAGTGCGCAATGAATGTTTCTCCAAGCTTCCAATATGCATACAGTACTATTTCTATCAGGTATTTTGACGCGTTGCTGGCTGACATCGATAAATTGGATAGGGATGGCAAACTCAGCACAAATACAGTCTATAGGAAGTATTTGAATCACGCAAAGTTTCAAATCCCTGAAAGCACTACCGATTTTCAATCAGTAATAATCGTGGCTGTTCCTGGCAGTCCAATGCTGGTGAATTTTCATTTTAAAGGCGCAAAACACGAAATCATGCTGCCACCTAATTATTATGATGACGGATTAACAGAAGAGGATTTGTGCCGCACGATACAGAATGATGTTATACAAACTCCAGGATACAGCATCGAAAGGGCCAAGCACGTTTATTTGAAGCTTCTGGCGGTTAGAAGCGGACTTGGCAGGTACGGCAGGAACAATATTTGCTATGTCGAAGGAATGGGAAGTCTACCTGCGCTATATGCCTTTTTTACTGATTTTCGTTTCAAGTCGGATAATTGGCTCGAAATAAAGATGATGGATATGTGCGAAGAGTGTGAGGCGTGTATTCGTCAGTGTCCTACTGGTTGTCTGAGCAAGGCTGATTTTGTCATCGACGCGGGAAAGTGCCTTACCCTGTATAACGAAATCAAAGGAGAATTTCCCGGGTGGATTGACCCGCAGGCACATAACGCTTTGATGGGGTGTATGAAGTGTCAGCAATGCTGCCCGGCGAATCGGGGCGTGCTGAGACGAAGCGGCAGGATTGCAGAAGTAACCGAAAAAGAGACGGAAAGCATACTGAATGAGAGCCTCGACGATGAAACGGCGAATTCCTTGTCCGATAAACTCCGAATGTTCTCCCCCGAAGATGCACATCATTTTCTTCCGATTTTGGCAAGAAATCTGCGGGTTTTGTTGTTCAGATAAAAATGCCGTTTGTTTAACAGATTATATTGGAATTGTGGGAGGGGTTGAAATTCCAATGAAATTCGTTACGATAACGGTATAGGAGGAAGAATGGACGAACAAGGAAACAGGATAATTATCAGATTGTCTTTTCTTGTTTGTATACTCCTGGTGATCGTCAGCTGTGTCGGTTTGTTGTTCCCTAACACATATTCTGCTGATACTCCGAGCTGGACCGCGCAAGCATTGGGTCAGGATATTTTCGATCTGTTCCTGGTCGTTCCTTTTTTATTGATCACGGTGACATTCATCCGCAAGAGGAGTCGAAAAGCCTTGTTGATGTGGAGCGGTGCGGTCCTCTACCTCATCTATTCTTTTGTGATATATTGCTTTGCCGTTCATTTCAATAACCTATTCATAGTCTATTGTTCGATACTCGGACTATCGTTCTATGCTTTTGTGTATTATCTCGTTAGTCAACTCCGCCGGTCTGCTACAGATTGGTTCGGAGAAACAGTGTCTGTCAAATCAGTGGGTTACTACTTTATCGCTATTTCGTGCATTTTCTACCTGCTTTGGCTTTCGGAAGTAGTGCCTAGCATAATGGCTGGCACAATACCGAAGAACATAATTGAAATGGGGCTGCTTACAAATCCTGTCCATGCGCTGGACCTGTCTATTACTCTACCCGGAATATTAATCGTAGGTATATTATTGCTGAGGAGGAAGACATCAGGTCTATTGCTGGCGCCATCAATACTCATTTTCATGATCCTGATGGACATAACGATAGGTGGGTTGAATATCATCATGCAGATAAGAGGCCTTGAAGGAAACTACATAATATCTATGGTCATGGCGGTGCTTGCGTTGGTCAGCGCGTGGCTCTTGATCAGGTTTTTGAAGAGTGTAAAGCCAATTGCTGACTAGAATATAATATGGATAGATTGAAGAGGACTGCGGGCGAATTACTTTCCCTCGCGGGCGTAGAGATCAACGGAACAAATCCGTGGGATATACAGGTTCATAATGACAATTTCTATCGCAGGGTCCTGAGGCAAGGCTCGCTCGGTCTTGGCGAGTCTTACATGGATTCTTGGTGGGACTGCGCCGAGCTCGATCAATTTTTCTGCCGTGTTCTGGGTGCGAATCTTGAAGACAAGATCAAGGGGAACTGGAGATTGCTGCTGAGGGCACTTGCGGCGCGTGTATTTAACCTCCAATCAGGACGGCGGGCATTCCAGGTCGGCGAGAGGCATTACGATCTTGGCAATGATCTATTCAAAAATATGCTCGACAAGCGCATGGTCTACAGTTGCGCTTACTGGAAGAATGCCCGTTCGCTCGACGAAGCCCAGGAAAACAAGCTCGACCTGATTTGCCGGAAGATCGGCTTGAAACCCGGCATGCGGATACTTGATATTGGCTGCGGCTGGGGGAGTTTTGCCGGGTATGCAGCCGAGAAATATGGTACAGAAGTGGTTGGTATCACCGTGTCTAAAGAGCAGATGGCTCTGGGGAAATATACATGCGAGGACCTTCCAGTAGAAATAAGACTGCAGGATTACAGGGACCTCAATGAATCATTCGACCATATCGTCTCAGTCGGGATGTTTGAACATGTCGGCTACAAGAACTACAGGACTTTCATGGAATTTGTTAACAAATGTTTGAAAGACGGGGGTTTCTTCTTATTACATACGATCGGATTCAACATATCAGTAAAAACTCCCGAGCCCTGGACAAGCAAGTATATTTTTCCAAATGGTTTGCTTCCTTCGATTAAACAGATAGCGGCTTCGATTGAAGGCTTGTTTGTCATGGAAGACTGGCATAATTTCAGTGCCGATTATGACAGAACGCTCATGGCATGGTACCGTAATTTTGAAAAGAACTGGGATAAAATAAAATCAAAATACGACGAGCGGTTTCACCGGATGTGGAAATATTTCCTGCTGTCGTCGGCCGGCGGATTCCGGGCAAGAAGGAACCAATTGTGGCAGATAGTACTTTCTAAACAAGGTGTGCCGGGCGGGTATACTTCGGTACGGTAACCATATATACGGTCGCTTCACTCCCTGAGGGTATGCCTAACTTCAGGAAGTTGAAAACTTAGGAAGATGCGAACTTAAGACAAACTCCAAATTCCAAAACACAGAACTCAAACAAATCACAATTTCCATTCCGCTTCTAATTGGCAGTACCAGAAGGTTGACTGGTCGAGTTTTTTCCATATCATAATACTCGGGAGGATTATGATGATGAGAACATACAAAAAAATCCACTTTATACATATTGTTCTGGTCGTTTTTTTGATCTCTGGTTTTGTGTTTGCCCGGCAGAACAATACATTGACCGAACTGCAGCAGAAAGCGATAATCGATGAACTTTGTAGGAAAATAGAAAATATATATCCGTTCCCGGAAATAGCCGAACACACTGTATCTGGGCTGCAGGAATACTACAAACAGGGGAAATACAGAGACTATACCGACAAAAGCGAGTTCGCCAGTAATCTAACAGTAGACCTGGAGCAATTGAGTAACGATACGCATTTTTATCTTGCATACAATCCTGAGTTTGCGGCCGAGTTAACAGCGGCGGAAGATGAGGAAGTTCTGTTGGATTCGCTCACCGCACACGGGGCAGATATTGAGAGATGGAACAATTATGGTTTCAGAGAATTGAAGATATTGGATGGTGCTATAGGTTACATGGATTTGAGATTATTTTTTGCGCCCTACTATGCAGGGGACGTTGCTGTTGCAGCAATGAATTTTTTCACCAACTGCAACGCGATTATCATTGATCTCCGGCACAACGGTGGTGGCTGGGATTATATGGTGAATTTCCTTTTGAGTTACTTCGCCGAATCCCACGATGAGGTTATTTTTAGCGTAGAGCAGAATACTATAGATAGTATGTACTATGCTGGAAAGACCGTCTCTTATGTACCTGGCAAGCGGCTTACCGGTATTCCGGTCTACGTGCTTATCTCGAGCAGTACGGCTTCGGGGGCCGAGGCATTTGCGTCAAAGATCAAATACATAAACAGTAAGGCAGTACTGGTGGGTGAAACGAGTGCCGGCGCCGAGAATCCGATCGGCACAATCGTAATTGCCGCTGAATACATTTTGGACATTCCTTCATGGCGAACCGTGTACCAGAAATACGCGACGGACTGGGAAGGTGGTGGAGTTGCACCGGACATAGAGGTCGCGTCTGAAGACGCGCTCGCCGCGGCTCATATTCACGCACTCCGCAGATTGGGCGGGACGGCGGTTGAGAAGAAAGCCAAAGATAAATATGAGTGGGCGCTGGATGGGGTTCTGGCGATCTATGAGCCTGTATCGTTGCCGGGAGAAGTATTAAAATCATATGCCGGTAATTATGGGAATAGAGATATCTATTTTGAAGATGGCATGTTGTATTATCAGTACAAGAAGAGAACAAAAAGATTAATGCTGCCGGTACGAGAAGATTACTTTGTGATTGAAAATTACGATTTCTTCCGTGTCAGATTTGCGAAGGATAAAGGACGAGTTACTGTTCTCGAAGAGATATTCACCGACGGCAGTGTTACGCGGAGTACGAGAACTGATTAGTGGACTGTAAGCGCGTTTAGTTCGTTGCTCTTGTCATTTCGCTGCATGGTGATGTAACTATTCTGTAGACTGTTGTGTAATGACTCAGATAAGGTAGAAAGGAGTTTAATATGCAGCATGGTACGATCTTCAGAGGCAGGAACCCAGGTTTAGTTTTGCTCTGGACGTTTGGTCTGTACATTTTGATGCAGGCTCATCAGTATGTGGGTATTCTGTTGTCGTCCTTAATGTGCGGCGCCAGTTTTGATGCGATAATAGAGGGAGAGTTCAGTAATCATTGCAGCGTGCTATGGAAAGGCCTGGCTGCTGCTGTTCTCGGGATTCCATTGGTCATTCTTGTAACCAAGTATTTATGGAGACGGAGCTGGGAATGGATGCGTTTTCGGTTCTGCGGAAGGTTTTTCGGTTATGGCATTATGCTCGGGTTCATCTTGCCGGCGTTTATTCTCTTGATTCATTTTTCACTGGGCATGGCTGCGATAATTGCAACACCTGCGAGGTTCGGATTCATTGAATTGCTTTCGATCGTAATCGGAACGGTAGGTTTTACTATAGTAATTGCACTATCCGAAGAACTCATTTTTCGAGGAATGGCAATACGGGAGTGGGCATTGAAAATGGGATGGCCTCTTGCGACGCTTTTCGGTGGTTTGTATTTTGGGTTTGTACATCTGATTGGACTTCTCCCCCGGATTTCCGCTTTAAATAGCGTATGGATCATCATAAGTGCATTGATCGCCGGTGTCCTTTTCACGGCGATGTATATCAGAAGTAAATCACTATGGTTGCCGATTGGTTTTCATTTTGGCTGGAATCTTTGTTTGCGGCTCTTTTTCGGTACTACCATCAGCGGGCAGGAAGCAACGTTGGGCTTATTTCGTACTGAACTGTCGGGCCCTGCAATTTTGACCGGTGGAGCATTCGGCATTGAGTCATCCGTGATAACATACCTTCTTTATATAGTTGTTGCCGTTCTGTTCCTGAGATACTCCAGGCTCGGCAGACCGGCGTTATTGGACTCAAGGCTAGCGTAGATAATTCACGTCGGGTGTAACGCTATTGCCGCCGGCTTCTATCTTCCCGAATTTATCTTCTTGTTGTGCGGCGTCCGGAATACATGTCAGAGCGGTTCGTTGAAGTGTGAGTTGGGTTTGAGGTAAAGCGCCTTTCCTTTGTAGTCAAAAATAATGTTGAATCGTCTCAACGAATTGTTGCCGAGGATACCGTCGGCATTATCTTGTTTTGACCTGATCTCAGCAGGAGCAAAGGAAGTCGTTACATCGTTCAGGTGAAAAAAACCCAATTTCAGAGATGCGATCCTTCCGCTTTGTCCGTGAATATCGCCGCTCAATCCAGTGCCAAGGTAGGCATCCTCCAAATTGTCCGGCAGATGGAACTTCATATCTTCTTTTACCAGTAATTCTAGGGCACCGCCAGAAGCCAGATCGATATAGAGTGACACGGGTATTTCCTCAGCACCATCTATATTGACGGCGCCTTCTATCCATGGAATGTTGTTGGTTTTAAAGGTCATGGGAACGGCTTGCCATGAGGAGTCGACTTTGAGAGGTGGTTCATACAGCGCTATGATCATATTGTCATAGTCTATTTCGACGGCGTAATTGCCAAAGAGTGAGTATCCGGTAACACCTTCAGACGAAAAACCTTCCATCCGATCATTCTGGACAACAATTATCTTTTGGTTCTTACACTCCAGCCTGCCAACAAAGAAGGACATTGAATCGGCCATGAGCGCGGTGGACGGTTCGTCGCCTCCTGCACCGGGGACAAGAACCTGGACTGGCTTCTCCAGAGCGACACTGTCTTCGGGATCTATGTTGTACAGTAAAAGCCCTTCAAAATGCATGCCGGTGTCGAGTATGACTTTGAATTCACGAGAATCGCCCAATCTTACGGGCAAGATGATTACATTGTTTATCAGCTTAAACGGAATCTCGATCCTATCGGCCGCTGATGATGTTGTTGTCGGCGCATCGGATTTACACGTTGTTGCGATAATCAATGCGACGATTAGTCCCATGAAGGTCATTGTTAGCGTGTTTTGTCTTGGTATCATAGTATATCATATCGAAGACTCTCGGTTTGGCAAGGACGACTTCCGTAGTGTTGAATCGGGAATGTATAGACCAAACAGTTTGATGTGAAACTTTTCTACCTCGGGTGCGTATAACTTAACGTATATCGAAACCGCACGTTTGCGGAACCCTGTATCCATGAGCGCAGGTCATAAAGAAAGGAGGAGCTAGTGAGACCAGTGAGTAATGTGTTGCTCATAGTAGTCACAGCAGTATTCTCCATATCTGCTGCAGAAGCACAGAAGACAGTTGCCCCATCAATCAATGCCGTTCGGGCCGAAGAAGAGATAATCATTGACGGCGACCTGAGAGAATCAGTCTGGCAGGGTGAAGGTTATTCTGCATTAGTGCAGAAAGAACCCGTTGAGGGTGCCGCACCGACCGAAGAAACGAGTGTCTATGTTGCGTATAATGATGAAGGCATATTTGTTGCAGCGCGGTGTTATTATTCGGATATGAGTTTTTGCACCGGAGGACTCGGCCGGAGGGATGAGATGCTTCAATCTGACCGGTTCTGGGTTTGGATCGATCCCAACAGGAGTGGACGGAATGCTTTTGGTTTTGCAGTGAATCCTGATGGTTCAATTGTCGATGGTAAGTGCTATCAGGATATTGCCTGGGACGATAGCTGGGATGGTGTATGGCAGTCGGCTGCAAAGAGGCACGTAGACCATTGGACAGCCGAAATGTTCATTCCGTTCAACCAACTTCGCTTTGCTAAGAAGAATGAATACATAATGGGTGTTAATTTCGATCGATATATCATTTGTAAAGCCGAGGATGACTATTTTTCTATGGTACCTGACACCGAAACCGGCTTCGTTTCGAAGTTTGGATTACTAACCGGGATAGCAGGGATTGAACCTCCAGTTAGACTGCAGATCCTGCCTTACGTCATGGGAAAGGCGAGCTATCTGGCTGAGGGAGAGGATAGTCCATTCTATGAAGATAACAGATACGACGGCAGTGCAGGACTGGACCTCAAGTACGGACTGACAGGAGACCTTACCCTTGATGCAACAGTGAATCCCGATTTTGGCCAGGCCGAAGTCGACCCAGCCGAGATCAATCTATCTGCTTTTGAGACCTACTACGCTGAGAAGAGGTCATTCTTTATTGAAGGTTCTGATATTTTCATCTTCGGCGATAATCCTGCGGGTGGGGTATGGGGTTGTAACTGGCAGGAACCTGAGATTTTCTACAGCCGCCGTATCGGCCGAGAGCCAAAGGGATATGTTACGCATACGGGATTTGTCGACCGGCCTGAGCAGACCACCATAATCGGTGCTGCTAAAATGAGCGGACAGGTTGGCGATTGGGCACTGGGGCATATCAGTGCTGTTACAGACCGGGAATATGCGAGAGTTGATTCATCGGGCACGATCTTTGAAGAGGAAATAGAACCTCGTACATACTATGGTATTATCAGAAGCTACAAAGAATTCAATAAAGGGGATCAGGGTTTGGGTTTCATGGCGACCGGAGTTGCGCGAGATCTGAGGACCGAAGAATTGAGCCGGATAAACAACCGAAACGCGCTTGTCGTTGGGCTTGACGGGTGGTCATTTCTCAATGATGCAAGAGAATGGGCATTCATGGGACATACAGAATACTCTAATGTGAACGGGTCCGAAGAGAGAATGCTGGACTTGCAGCAGGAACCGGCGCATTACTATCAGAGTCCGGATCTCGATTATGTTTCCCTCGATTCGAGCCGCACTTCCCTGTCCGGGTATATGGGTAGATTTGCAATCAAAAAGACGAAGGGGAATTTGGGCTTCCATTCAAGCTTGGGTATCATCTCTCCAGGGTTTGAGACGAACGACCTTGGATTTACCTGGATCACCAATGTGGTCAATATGCATGTTGCAGCAGGGTACAACTGGTATGCACCGACCAACTGGTATAGGGACGCCAGTATCTGGTTGATGACATCAAGGAATTATGATTTCGACAGCAGAAAGCTGTTCGAGCAATACTACGCTATGGCGAACGCTACTCTTCCCAACTACTGGAGCGCTGAATCATGGGTCCAGTATACGCCGGACGGTCTTGATCTGCACGAGACAAGAGGTGGTCCGGCAATTGCCTATCACGGATATACAGCAACGTATTTATCGGTCGGCACAGACGAGAGGAAGAAATTCAGACTGAGTGGAAGCATTGGTTATGATTTCATCCAGGATGGAGGCTATGGGAGGAGTTACGGTCTGCAGTTTTCGTATAAGCCTTCGCCTTCTGTCAAATTGACTTTCAGTGCTGATATACTTGATCAGCTTGAACATCAGCAATGGGTGGCGAATATTCCTGACCCAACCGCAGTGTCGACCTACAATACTAGTTATGTGTTTTCGGACATCGACAAGAAGGTGACATCGGGGACGATTCGGCTTGACTGGGGATTCACTCCTGAACTTTCCCTGCAGATGTATGTTCAGCCATATATAGCGGCGGGTAGTTATTCGAACTACAAAAGACTGCTTGAAGGCGGAACGTACAACTTTGAGCCCTATGATTACCAGGGTGCTGATCCGGATTTCAATTTCAAATCGTTCAAGGCAAACATCGTACTGCGTTGGGAGTACCGCCCTGGGTCCCTGATCTATCTTGTATGGACGCACGGACGTTTGAACTATGATAATCCGGGTGTATATGATCTGGGCAATGATATAAAATCTCTGATCGAAGAGGATGCGGATAACATATTCCTGGTGAAATTATCGTATTTGTTTACGATATACTAACTTATGAACGAGAACGTTATTTTCGTTATTCCCGTTACTTCCGTTAATTCCGTTAGGTCCGCTATTCTCGTTAATCCCGTTGATCTCGTTAGCCTTATTCTTCGAGCGAACAGAGTGAGTCGAGAAGTGGAAACCCCGGGGACAGGCACCTTGCGGATTCCCTGTCATTGCGAGGACTCCGAGCTTGTCGAGGAGGACGAAGCAATCTCCGTTTCTAGTGTATGGAACGATGAGATTGCCGCGTCGCCCCGCCTCCTATTAGAAAGAATATCGGAGAGCGGTACTCCTCGCAATGACGGGGCAGGGCGTGAGGCATTACGGCTGGATCCCCCGATCGAGTCGGACGTTCAACGGGGACAGGCACCTTGCGGAGCCAGTCCCCCTCTTGACGTAATGTGATGAAGTGATATAGTGTAATATATGAAGAAAGATGATAATAGTGCAACAAGATCAAAGAATGTGGTTGGTGTGTGGCAGGTGAAGGAGATCGGAAGACAGAATATTGAGAGTCCGGTCATGGACAAGCCGGTCCCTAGCTTGTTTATCTTCACATCCCATCACTACAGCATGGTTTGGGTTCTGGGTGCTGATCAGCCGTTCGCTGAGCGCTGGAAACCTACTGATGAGGAGAAAATCAGGCGTTTTGATTCAATGGTTGTTAATGCAGGTACTTATGAGATTGATGAAGTTGCGCTCACCGTGCATCCAATGGTCGCACGGATCCCTGATTTCATCGGTGGCAAATTGATATGTGAATTTCAGGTTGAGAATGATACTCTACGATTGAAGTTTGTGGATGAGTATTCATTCGACGGAGTGCAGGCGCCATGGGTTGCGCAAGGCGGGCTTTTTCTGACACTCGTGCGTATTGGTTGACGGATTTCGAACGTTGGATCAATAGAGACTATCAACATTAGCGTGATTTTGTATTCTCGAAAAGTTGAGTAATAAAGCAAAGGAGGAAACAATGAGCAAAATGGCAGCGTTCGTTTTTGCGTTATTAATGTTTGCGCCATCGGGTTTTGGTCAGGCAGTCAAGAAAATGGTAACCGATGTCGACATGGTTCGGCATCATTTGAGAGAGTACCGAGAGGAATATGGTATCCCCGGTATTGCTGCTGTGGTTCTAACCAGTGATTCAATACTGATTATTGCCGTTGACGGGGTCAGGAAGTTGGGTGAGCCGGATTCGGTCCAAATCGATGATAGATTTCACATTGGCTCTAACACCAAGGCAATGACCGGCTTTGTAGCCGGAGTGTTGGTTGAAAAAGGTCTCATAAGCTGGGATACCAGGATACTTGATGTATTCCCCGAATTCGCGGAATCATCAAAGGATGTATACAGAGACAAGACGCTGAAAGATCTTTTGTCGCACCGCGCAAGAATAATGCCTTTTACGAGCGGAGTTGAATTCGCGAATTTGCCTGAATTTGAAGGCGGTAAGTCGGAGCGGAGGAGGGCATTCGCTGGTTGGCTCTTGCAGCAGGAGCCCGTTGAGGTCGATACGGTTCGTGGTTACGTATACTCCAACGCCGGTTATGGTATTGTGGCAGCAATGATGGAAAAGGTGAGCGGGAAGTCCTGGGAACAACTGATGACAGATGAACTTTTTGGTCCGCTTGGGATAGACGGTAGATTTGGCTGGCCTGCGTACGAAGATGCGGATCAGCCATGGGGACATTATTACGAGACAGACAGCCAGAGGGTATTTCCGCATGACCCGCACGATGAGTATCAGTTGCCAGATATTGCCTCTGCCGCCGGAGATGTGAGCCTATCGATTCTTGATTACGGCAAATTTTTACAGGCAAATCTGATCGGGTTGAATGGCAAAGATAGGGTTCTCACGGCGGCAACGTATGAAGTTCTCCATCCTTGTGTTGATTCTATGATACAGTACGGAGTTGGTTGGGGCCTGAGAGAACATGAAGGATACAAGGTGAGCCGTCACAATGGTAGTGCCGGGACATTTTATTGCACTGCGCTGGTTTTCAGAGATAAAGACCTCGCGCTTGGCATCATGACGAACGCTATTACGACGGAGGCAGAGAAAGCACTTGCTGATTTGCGGGTCAGGATTATGGAGGATTATCTGGAGTAAGTTTTCACGGTGCTTTGTATTCTGCTTAGTTAGGTTGCTTTGATACTGTTTATTAGGAGAAAATGTGGGATTTAAGATGTCAAAACAACGTTTATATGCTTGTTTATTGATTCTGGGGGCGTGCATCTTGCTCTTTCGTACGATCATGATGGTCTCTGATGGATCGCTGGGTGTGCTTGTTTTGTGGGTATCAGTCTTGCTCGTTCTGGAGATGTTGATCGACACTTGTTGGCTGGTCAGTGCAACCGTATGGTTGACCAGTGGTGAAAAAACCAAGGCCAGCGTTACATTGAAGCTTGCTGCAGCGGCGATCACATTGCATGCAATACGCGTCTTGATTTTTGTGATGGGACGGGTCGGGCCATGGGTTAATTTTGATGTTAGGCCGGAGCAGAGATTGCTGCATTACACACGTTGGACATGGTCCGGAGTATATTTTGCGGCAATCATGGCGGTCTTGGGTGTGCTGGGGGTGATAGTTGTCTGGAGAATAAGGCGACGCTCAATCTTGCATTCGCATACATAATCATTATTCTTGGATTGAGTAGCCCACAAAGTAAGCAGAGAAGAATAGGGAGGACAGTTTTGAAGACTATGATGGGTGTTTTTTTGTTGATTGGCTCATTAGGCGCGATCGAGGAAACGACAGCAATTACCGGTAATGGCGCAACTGTGACATTGCGGGATGATAAGACATGGATGCTCCTCGAATTGCCTGACAGTGCTGAGATGAAGGTTGCGCCGATCGCGATGACTGAGGACAGTCAGCTCGTGCTCCTGAAAGAACGGAAATGGCAGTTCGTGTCTCCAGATGACACGGTTGGAGAGTCATACGACACCATATTCAAACCGGTTGTGCCCTATTACAACTTATCCAAGGAACCTTACTTAAGGGATATCCCGGGCGTAGTCTATCCGTCGAGCGCTGCGCAAAAGCGACAGCAAGGTTCGGTTGTGCTTGGGTTGTTGCTCGATACTGACGGCAGCGTGCTGGATGTTAAGGTTCTTATATCGACAGGGTTCATGGAACTGGATAACGCGGCGAAGAAGAATGGCTGGAAGGCGAGATTCAGCCCTCCCGAATTCAACGGTATGCCGGTGAGGGTGTGGGTGTCGATGCCGATCGATTTCGAATTGCAGGAACCGTAACCACAGAAACGCCGATCTCGTTATTTTCGTTAGTACCGTTAATCTCGTTAGTCTCGTTATTGTTGTTACTTCCGTTAAGATAATGATAAGTAATGCTGGATTCTTGATAGACGGACGTTGAGATCGTTATTATCTCCGATACCGTTATTTTCGTTAGTCCCGTTATTATCGTTATTCCCGTTGCGTTCGTTACTATCGTTAATTTCGTTAATATCGCTGAAAAATTTATTTCGAAACCATACCTTTGTAATCCAATATTTTTATCGATGTTCTCAGATAAATCCATTGACATGTCCATTATTCTTCGTACAATGTGTTACTAATCATGAAAAAGTGGCACGTATTGAACACTTTGCCAATTCCTGGAAGGAGGGAAAATGAAAACAAGTTTCTTAAAAGTCGTCATTTTTGTTCTGCTGGCGATCATGCCGGTGGTGGGTCATTTTCAGATGATTATTCCGAGCGAGGATATTATTGAGGAGCAGTCCAAAAGCACGATAACTATCGATTGTAGGTTTTGTCACCCGTTTGAGGGTGAAATACTAAACATGGCATATCCCTTGGAATTCGGCGTAGTAATAAGAGGCGGCGATAAGGTGGACCTTCGTAAGACACTTTCTGAATACAAGCAAGAGGGATTATCCGCCTGGCAGACCAATTACAAAGTGAATCAACCAGGCGATCACGTTTTCTACGTTGTGCCAGAGCCCTATTGGGAGCCTGCAGAAGAGACATTCATCATCCATTATACCAAAGTTGTCGTCAACGGCTTTGGTCTGGAATCAGGGTGGGATTCCGAAGCTGGCATGAAAACGGAGATCATACCCCTTACCAGACCTTATGGTCTTTATGCGGGTAATGTTTTTCAGGGTCTGGTTCTTGTGGACGGAAAACCCGCATCGTTCACCGAGGTCGAGGTTGAGTACTATAATGAGGCCGGTAAATACATTGCGCCGGCAGCCCCGTTCATTACTCAGGTAGTTAAAGCAGATGCCAACGGTGTTTTCTCGTATGTTATGCCCGTGGCTGGGTGGTGGGGGTTTGCTGCGCTTAATGAGGCGGAAGCGAGGATCCTGAATGAGAAAGACGGAGAGTCATATCCGGTTGAGATAGGCGCGCTCATCTGGGTCAAGACGGTCGAAATGAAATAGCGAGAAAGAATATGCATATTTCCGAGGGAGTGATCGCTGCACCAGTTCTTGTTTCCGGTGCAGTTGGAGCCTTTGCCGGGTGCGCGGTGGGTTTAAAGAAGATGGATATCGAGAACACGCCCAAGGTCGCCGTCATGTCTTCTGCATTTTTTGTTGCATCGCTGATACACCTGCCGGTTGGTCCTACCAGTGTCCATCTGGTGCTCAGCGGTCTGGTCGGCATTCTGCTCGGGTGGATGGCCTTTCCTGCAATACTAGTTGCGCTGCTCCTGCAGGCCATTCTCTTTCAATTTGGAGGCATTACCACGTTGGGAGTCAATACTATGGTGATGGGAGTGCCCGCATTGGTATGCTATTTGCTGTACGCACGATTCGTGAGGGGACGGAATAAAGCGATCGCTGCGGTTGCGGGTTTTCTCGCTGGGGCAACCGGAATATTCCTGGGCGGCGTGATCGTCGCGCTCTTTTTAATTTCGACCGGCGAGCAGTTCATTGTCGTGGCAAAATTGTTCGTTATCGCTCACTTCCCCGTGATGGTCATCGAAGGAATTCTTACGGCATTCATTGTCACTTTCATTAGAAGGATCAAACCCGATGTATTGGGAGGTATTGTAAAATGAAAAAGACCAGGATCGTCTTCCTGATTGTGGTTCTACCTTCGTTGCTCGCTGCGCACCGTGTTAATATTTTCACTCAAGTTGAACACGATAGTGTAATTGGGCAGTGTTACTATAACGACGGGGCGCCGGTACGCCAGCAAAAGGTAGAAATCTTTAGACTATCGGGCGAGAGGTTGATGGAACTGAAAACGGACAGCGCCGGTTATTTCAGGTTCGCTCCGCCAATTAGGGAGGATCTGAAAATCGTGCTCTATGCAGGAATGGGGCATCAGTCAGAGACAATATTAGCAGCTGCTGACCTGCCGGAGATAAAAAAGCCGCGCACCGAGAAACCGAAAAATCCGCAAAAGGTGACTGTAACTAATACTGAGGAACCCCGTGTTGATGAGGAACGCTTGCGCAAAATAATCGAAGACGCGGTGGAAGAGAAATTCAACGCACTTAGAGAGTTGATCGTGAAACAACAGAGGTCGACATCGCTCATCACAATAATTGGCGGTATTGGCTACATTTTTGGCATTTTTGGTCTCCTGCTTTTTCTCCGAAACAGGAAACGGCAATGATCGAAGAGCGGTTTTCAAAAGGCGAAAGCTTTGTCCACGGTATTGATCCCAGGGTGAGGATATTGAGTGCCATTGTTTACTCGGTAATAATTGCGGTAACCGGTAAGTTGGAGGTGGCGTGTGCCGGGCTTGCTGCAGGATTCGTTCTTATCGCACTCGCGCGGTTGAGTGCTAAGCACGTGTTTTATCGTCTGCTTGTCGTCAATACTTTCATTCTTATGTTGTGGTTGATACTTCCTTTTAGTTATCCCGGAAGAATGATCTACAAGATCGGTGCACTGGTCATGACTGACCAGGGTGTCCAGTATGCTCTGATGCTTACGGTCAAGTGCAATGCGATCATTCTCATCAACATAAGCTTGCTCTCTACTTGCGGCATTTTCAATCTTGTTCATGCGTTGGATCATTTGAGAGTTCCGAATAAGCTCATTCATCTATTCTTCTTTGTCTACCGCTATGCTCACGTGATGCAATACGAATATTATAGACTAAGAGATACGCTGAAGATTCGCGGGTTCAAGCCAAGGACATCGGTGAATACCTACAGGACGTACGGAGCCATCATCGGAACACTCATGATACGGGGCTACGAACGCTCGGAACAAATTCATAAGGCGATGATCTGCCGCGGTTTCAAAGGACATTACTGGTTATTAGATCATTTCGTCTGGGGGAAATCAGATCTATTGGCAGCCAGTATGATGATGCTGGGTGTTATTTTACTACTTACACTACAATGGAAGACAATATGATTATCAATCTGAGCAATATATACTTCGGATACAATGGAGATTCTCCGTTGCTAAAAGATCTGAATTTCGCGCTCCGTAAGGGTGACCGCATAGGGATAATCGGACCTAATGGCTGCGGGAAAACGACGCTGCTCTATTTGATCATGGGGTTGCTGAAGCCGCAAGCGGGCGCGGTAGAAATTTTTGGTAAGAAACGATTGAGAGAAGATGATTTCACCGAGGTAAGGGAGAAAATCGGCTTTCTTTTTCAGAATTCCGATGACCAGTTGTTCTGTCCAAGCGTGCGTGAAGAAGTTGCTTTTGGCCCCTTGAATTTCGGCAAGAGAGGAAAAGAGGTAGAGAATATTGTCGATGAATCCCTGGGAAGTGTTGGATTGGAAAGTTTCAAGCAGAGAGTTCCTTATCACCTTTCCGGTGGTGAGAAAAGAAGGTTGGCGATGGCAACGATCCTTGCCATGAAGCCGCGTGTGTTGCTGCTCGATGAACCGACGCTTGGGCTTGATCTGCCGACGGTTGAAAAGATCGTAGAGATACTTGGTGAACCAGGACTTGCTTACATCATAATTTCACAAAACCGTGATTTCTTGAAGAGAACGACGCGGCAGCTGATTACGTTTGAGGACGGTACATTGAAAACGCTAGACTGAGAGACAAACGTTCGTTACTTTCGTTTGGCTCGTTAATCTCGTTATTATCGCTAAAACTTAGTAAAAGGAGAAATGTAGGGCAAACCTTT
The DNA here is from genome assembly GCA_029858255.1 of candidate division WOR-3 bacterium. Classification (NCBI taxonomy): domain Bacteria; kingdom Pseudomonadati; phylum Caldifarciminota; species Caldifarciminota bacterium. The sequence continues at coordinate 25,867 of JAOUFJ010000019.1, forward strand.
AGGTTTGCGATGATTTGCATGGCTAAAGCCCTGCCCTACGTACTTTCTCGCAGAATATGGTAGTTCTCGATTCGCTCGCTCACTCGAACAATAAGGCTCAAGGTCATTGCGAGTCGTGTCTGTCCTGAGAGAAGCGAAGGGAGCGTGTTGAAGGCGAAGTTCCGCGAAGTGAGAATCCTTGTGCTTGGCACGGGACAATCTCACCCTCACCTTAATCCTCTCCCATCAAGGGAGAGGAAAAATAGGGTGGGCGTATTGCGTCGAGCGTACTGGCTGGATTCCCCGGTTGAACCGGAGAATGACCCTGCTACGCAGGGTATCACCCTCACCTTGCTCCTCTCCCCTCTGAGAAACGGAGAGGGGGAGACAAGGAGAAATAGAGAACCTATATCGAATTTCGAATATGGAATTTCACAATAACGTTTGCCTCATTAATTTCGCTAATGTAGTTAGTATTGCTTAGCTTCTGAGGTTCAGAGGTTCGTATCTTCCGGTGGTTAGGCGTGTCGCGTAGGGCGTACGGTGACAGGCACCTACGGAGCCAGTCCCCTTGTCGCCAGCGTGCCTTGACGGATGGTCGGTGTCGGGTAGAATTGATGAGCAAGGAGGCTTATTATGGTAAATGTGACTGCGCTTTCATTATTAATGTTGTGTTTTGCAGTGCCGATTATGGCAGAGGGTCAGTTTGAAAAGGACGTCATCGAGACATCTGCAGGAGATCTTGAAATTACTTTCATCGGGCATGGTACGTTGATGTTTGAAGTTGATGGCAAAGTCATCCATGTTGATCCCTGGAGCAGACTGGCAGATTACTCGAAATTGCCGAGAGCCGATCTGGTTTTGGTGACTCACCATCACGGTGATCATCTTGATCCTGCTGCGATTGAGAAGATCAGTAAAGATAACACGATAATTGTGCTTACAGAAATCTGCGCAGAAACCTTTGAAGGTGGTGTTGTCATGAAAAACGGCGACGCACAGAATTTCATGGGGATCGATGTTCTTGCTGTACCGGCTTATAACATTGTGCACAAGCGGGACAGCGGAGAACCATTTCATCCCAAAGGTGAGGGCAACGGTTATATTCTTGCTTTTGGAGATACTCGTGTCTATATTGCCGGTGATACGGAGAATACGCCCGAAATGAAAGCCCTGGAGGATATTGACATTGCTTTTCTGCCGATGAACCTTCCGTATACCATGACGCCTGAAATGGTCGCAGATGCGGTAATTGCGTTCAAACCGAAGGTGTTGTACCCGTATCATTACGGGGAAACAGACCTTTCTAAACTTGATGAATTACTCAAGGATAATAAGAATACAGAGGTGCGGATACGAAAAATGGAGTGACTAAATTACGAACGTTGTGCTCGTTATTTTCGCTAGTCTCGTTATTATCGTAATACCACTGAAGGTACAAAGCGAATTGCGAAATGGAAGACCCTAAAAACGTTTGGCTCGTTATTTCCGCTAATATCGCTCAAGATCAAGGAAGAAAGAATATAATGTCATGATGTTTACTAGAGCAATAGTCAGGACGCCGGGGCGGTCAATAATCAATGGTGTGACGACTGCGGATTTAGGAATACCCGATTACAAAAGGGTTTTACAGCAGCATGAGAGGTATATTGAGGCGCTGAGACAGTGCGGACTCGAGGTGACGATAATGCTACCGCAGGAGGAGTATCCCGATTCCACGTTTGTTGAAGACTGCGCCGTGCTTGCGGAAAGATGCGCGATAATAGGAAATCTCGGAGTTGGCAGCAGAAAGGGAGAGGAGTCCAGCATCGAAAAAGCCCTGCGGAGTCATTATGCTGACATCAGATTCGTGAGACACCCGGGAACACTTGAGGGCGGTGATGTGTTGAGAGTTGGTGAGCATTTCTACGTCGGTATCACTAGAAGGACGAATGTTAAAGGAGCAGAGCAATTGATTAGTATTCTGGGTGATTTTGGCTATACCGCGTCAACGGTTCCCGTGGTCAGCGCCTTGCACCTTAAGACCGGGGTGGCGTACCTTGGTGACAATAATATTGTTCTGGCAGGCGAATTTGTCGATAATCCTGCTTTTGCTGATCATAACGCGATTGTCATAGATGACGACGAAAGTTATGCGGCGAATTGCATAAGAGTTAACGATTATGTTCTTATGCCGGCAGGATATAGAGAATCCAGAAAGAAGATCACAGGCGCCGGCTTTTCGGTTATTGAGATCGACGTTTCAGAATTTCGCAAAATCGACGGCGGAATCAGTTGCCTGTCCCTTAGACATTAGACGATTATCTTCATTATTAAGTACATAGTTTATTAATGCATGAATCTGCACTTTCATTTACCGCGCAGTCATGGAAGTTATTGACAGGTGGTGAGGATATCATATAATCACTCAAGGTCTATGGATAAGGGAGGAATTATGAAAAGTGTTATGCTGGTGTTTTTTGCGGCTTTTTTGCTGCTGTATGTGGGTTGTGGAGGTGAAGAGGAAGCTGGTGTTTCGCTCAGGTTGACAAACCCGCAGGGTCTATCAGTACCGTTTTACGGTTCTTACATGATATCATCGGCGACCGACAGTGTCATCATGGATGACTACACTGATATCGAATACAACTTCACGCTTAGCAGTGGCGAGAGCGCAGAGGGATGGGTACGCAAGGATACTGTTGATGTAGTTGATACACTGCATTTCCAGGCTTTTGTAAACGGCGAGGAGGAAGTGAGTCTCAAGACCACATTGATAATCGAGCTTATTCAATTCTCGGTAAGCGCACAGTAACTAAACACTGACCTGACTTAGAAACGGAGAGACGGAGCGCCGGAGATACGCTCTAGGACAAGAAGTTGAGAAATTGAGAAGGTAAGAAGCGGAGAAACTATCGAGAGCGTAGGGCTTGGCACAGCGTGTGGCGTCTCGGCTATCTAATCTTCGTTATCTTCTGCCGGTATTCCTTTGAAGCGGTTTTGATGACAATGTAGTAATTGCCTTCAGGCACTCTCCTTCCAATCTCATCAACACCATCCCACTTTACCGATGAGTGATAACCGATGGCTGATAACTGCCCAAAATCCCTGACCAGCCTACCGCTTGCGTCATATATCCTGAGCCTTACACCCTTTTCGCCGTTCACAATCCTGTTATCCGTTATCTGATATCGTATATCAGTCGAATGGCTGAACGGATTAGGATATGCACTGAGCGACTGTGTGGCACCACTGCCGCTTTCGCCGATCCCCACAGGTTCCTGTCCACCTGAGAAGACCATGAGCGGTAGATCTGTGGCCGGTATGCCCAGAGCATTGATTATTGCCGTTCTTTCTGTCGAATCGAAGCCGGCCGTAAAATATCCCTGCAATTCCATTGAGCTCGCCTGAAGCAGCGCACCGGCTGCGCAGTATCCAGCTTCGATCAGTTGCCATCGGTCTGCCGTCGCCGCACAGTAAACAAAATAGGCGGGTGCGGTCTGCGGGATGCGTGGTACTGCGGACCGCAGTTGCGGTCTCCGGTCTCCATCGGTCACGCGTTCGATACGGTGATCCCTGGTTGATGGTTGGCCCGAAGGCAGGCGAATATGATATCTTTCAACGCCCTCAGAACGAACCATGTAGATACGACCGGTCAGGTAATAATTTGCCACGGCCGAAGCTGCTGTCAGGCCGCCGCGATTATTGGATGTAGTGTGGGGCGTATTGCCATAGGATGCCCAGGCGAGTTGAGAGAGCTGCTCAAGGTTCAGCTCAGTGCTCATGAACTCGTCACCATAGTTGAGGTTACCAAGAGCAGTTTCCAGAATTACTGGGCCGTCAGTCGACGGATCCGGCAGACTGCCGTTTGATGAAATGGCGACGCATTGTGAAGTCACGCCGCTGACCGTACCCATCAGTCCGTAGCAATTGGCTATCTGAACGCTCTGGCTTGGGTTCCAGGTACTGTTGGCATTATTCCGGGCGCTTTCTTTTGGACAACAGGAAGGCTGGCTGCTCGTGGTATTCCAAAAGGATATCGCCGCCAGGTGTGCATAATGAAGCGCTGTGCCGGCATCTTCAGCAAGGTTGCTGGCAACACCGATCTCAAATGCGAGGTTTGATTCAGATAGATGGTTACCCGATTGATGTAGTATGATGTCGTGCAGCACCGGATCATATTCGTATACATTGTCCGGCAGTGCTACATATATCGTACGGTCCGTACCGATGACAGGTGCCCTGGAACCTGCCCACAGCGCATTTGCAAGGATCTGTTCGGATAATGTACCGCTGTATCCGCCGTGATATGACCTGCGGCTGTTCATTATTATCTCTGACGAAAATGTGTTGACCTGAGGAGGTGGTAAGGTTGCCGAACGCTGGAGTAGCGAAGGTAGATGATGAGCATAGGTACGGTTAAGTAAAACACTGGCTCCCCCTCCCAGCAAAATCTTTATGAATTCTCTTCGGTTCATAATGCCTCCGGTCAACTATAGCCGATATCGACCGATTGTCAATTTGGGATTTAACAGAAAAACGTTACGTGCGTTAATTTCGTTAATACCGCTATTCCCGCTAAATGACGATACTTAATACTGAGCCGTCACCAACGGGAGCCTTAGGCCTCGAGCGAACGCAGTGAGTCGAGAAGTAGGAAGATTGCCGCGGCTGGCTACGCCAGCCTCGCAATAACAGTGTTAGATGTTTGGTGTAGAGCGTCTTGCGTCAAGCGTGTAGCGTGAAGCATCGCGAGTCGTTCTCAGCAGCAGCCGCAATCGCAAGTGGGTTCTTTAGTTCGCCTAAGGGCGGCGATCATCTGCGCGGTGGCGCAGCCGGTTCCTGAGTCAACAGTGATGGCGCTGACCGGACAGTTGAGTGCGCACGCGCCGCATTCCATGCAATCAGCTGGTCTGACAAGTTGGGCAGTGCCGTCATTTTGAGCGAAGACACCGTGCGGGCAAACAGTGCTGCACATGCCACAGCCCGTACACAGTTCGGCATCATATTTCAGCGTGGGTTCGAGGTATTTACTTCTCATTTCCTTCCCTGCTAGCGGACAAACCTGAACACCAACCCGATGATTGCGCCAGCACAAAACATCCAGAACATTATGGGAAAATACGAAAATATCTCCCGTGCCACGCCGCTTTTTGAGGTAAACGGCGTCGCACCTGTGTAATTGAGGGTTATAAAAGCAACGAGAGATGGCATGACCAGTAGATAGGGGAACGCCCAGCCGATGCTTTTCCACCACGCTGCCATTGGATTGGTTAAGAGCACTATGAGAAAAAAGGGTAATGCGACAATTCCACCAAGTATGAATCCCTTAGTGCTGAAGTTGGGTGTGGGAATCCACGGAATGACAATTGGGAATATCATCAGACCGGTTACGATAATCACGAGCGCGGCGAGAGCAGGAATCGGACCGCTAACATAATATAGTATGGCCACGAGAAGTGCTGTCGGCAGTATCATGTGAGTTAACTCGACGGGGACCAATGTCAATCGGTCCGATAGGTCAAAACGCACGAGACGCATCTGAGGTGTTGCCTTATGAGTTTCTAGATATGCAGGAATATCGTCTGCTCTTACCGGACCATACTCAACTTTGAAACCGGTTCTTTTCTCTGTTTCGTGGGCCGCGACTCCTGAAGCGCCGAGTTGAGGCAGGATAAGCAAACGGTGACTGACGTACTGTTCAAGCTCCACATCCTTTATTCGATGGATGAGTTCTTCAGTACCGAAGGTGCCCTTTCCGGCAGCGCACCATACGTTGATCCCTTTTGTGTCAAGAACGAGAATGTAACAATCGACCCCGGCAAGAGCTTCGCGGAGTTTGTTAAAACTGAGACCGTAGTTTGCAGTTACGAACACATGTGATTCTTTGTTGGGTTTTCCTAATGTGTAAAGACCTGGTTGGACGCGAAACCTGTTACGTCTCAAGCCGACACGCGCGAAAAAGTGTTGAAGTTTGTCGCTCAAAGTAATGTTGCTTGTTGTCGGTTTTATCATTTCAGGATCAGAGGGAACTCAGGTCATTATAATGCAGAGTAGAAAAAGGTCAAGGTGATAGGTGTATGCTGCAAACCATGATTGCGTCCGCTATTGTGTCCGTGTCTTCTTGCGCAGAGCTTTGTGCAGATATGGACTCTTGACATGTATGTAGAATCTTATAGGATGGTGCTGGTACAGCTGTAGAGGAGGTAGTATGAAGCGTACTGTTTCGATTCTGGTTCTTTATTCTTTTCTGCTCAACTGCACATTTGCTCCAAAGTATGACATTCAATATGAGGTAAAAAGACGGGTTACTGTCAGCGAAAGAGTAGGAGATACGATCGATTCTGAAGAGCGCGAGCACTTCGGTCTCTTCCTACCTGAGATATATGTGAGGCCAATGACCTATAAGTTTGAGTCGGCAGCTATCTACGCGATACCTGGTAGTGGGTATGAATTGAGGTTGTCTGCGGCGTCAAAAACCATATTGGTGGTGAATAAAGACCCCCGTGGTATCGATATCCTAACAGATTATATAGACAATTACGAAAGCGTGGCAGAGTCGAGAGAGGACTTCGAGAAGAAATGGGGTGTTGTCGGTTATGACAACTTGGGGTTGTTCATTACGACCAGTGAATTAGAAATAACAAGAGAATATTTTGTTGCTGAACGGAGTCGGTCAGCAAGACGCGACCCGTTGATCTGGGGCACTACTGCAGGACTGTGCGTGGGTGGAGCGGTGGGTCTTGCGATATTCCTTAATACAGAGAGGGAATATGACATGAATACCAACGACGACTTCGGATGTTTTTATTCAGGGGCTGAAGAGACTGCTATTCTCGGGGTTGCTGCTTGTGTTTCTGGTGGTTTTTCACTAGTTGGCTTGGCAATCGGGGCAGTAATTGGACATGCGAGGGGAAAGGCAATGGAGTCAAAGGCGGCCAATGCTGAAGATTCAGAAATCATTGATTTTATCAAGGAGCAGAGAATGCCGAGGATCCTGGACTGACCAGTTGAAAAGGAATCATGAAGCGTAAAGTGGCGATCATTGCACTTTGTGCCTTTTTGCCAAACTGCACATTTGCTCCAAAGGGCGACATTCAACCCGTGGCAAAAAGCAGGGTCGTTGTGAGTGAAAGAGTAGGAGATACGATCGATTCCGAAGAGCGCGAGCACTTCGGTCTTTTCTTGCCTGAGATACGCGTTGGATCCGGTACTTACCAGTATGAGGAAGCGGTTATCTACAGCATACCTGGGGGTGGCTGCGAGATAAGATTAGCTGCGTTGTCCGATACTTTATTAGTTGTGAATAAAGATCCGTGCGCCATTGATATCTTGAGAGATTATATAGACAACTATGACATTATTGCCGAGTCCCGGGAATCATTTGACGTAAAATGGCGCATTGTAGATCATGATTACGTCGGTATGCCAATCACAGAGAGGGAGATAAATACAACCAAAGATTATTTCATCGCCGAACAGAAAATGGTCGCACGCTCAACTAATCAAAAAATTCTGTTTTGGAGCGCAGCGGCCGGTTTTTTGTTTGGTGGGGCGGCATTTGCGATAGTTCTTGCCGCGGACAGGGAATTTGAAACAAGCACTCAAGACGAGTTCGGGTGCGGTGCTGCGCTGGAAAAAGAAATGGCAACCTGGATGGTTGCGTCGTGCGTATCAACCGGTGTTTGGTTGACCAGTACACTTGTTGGTGCTCTTATTGGACGTGCCAGAGAAAAAGCGATAATATCGAAGGCGTCCGGTATTGAGGATTCGACAATAATTGATATCATAAAGGACCAAAGGATGCCGAGGGTACTGAGATCGAACCGTTAACTACCGTCTTTTTATGTCATAATTTCTGTGGTGTCAGATGAGTATGATTTGATCTGCGCGATGCGTGCTGGTTGCGACGTCGCGCATCTGGTCGGCTTGACTTCTGTGGAAGACGTAGTACAATGATCCAGAGTTTTCTTGCACAATATCAGATAATATGACGCGGTTGACTCAAGGGAGGAATGAGATATGAAATTACTCTTGATATTTGGGTGCATGGTTCTATCGCAAAATCATTTGGGTTTTGCCCGGGAGAGAAAAAGCGGTGTCCGTGGCGACCCGTTGGCGATTGCTGAAGCCGAGGCAATGGTCGCAACCATGGGCGGAATTGAAAAGTGTTCATTTCGTTCACGAATGGTATCCTTGGTACAGGATCGATTCTTATGTTGAGAATGAGATACTCGACCTTACCGGCCCCCGGTCATGGGTAGAGGAGAAGAGTGAGGTTCAGCACAGGATACGAGCATACAGTCCGGAACACAAATACTGGTCGATCACTGACGGCAAGTTCGCGTTCGGTAGTGAAGAATCTTTCAAAAACGCCATGGAGCGGGCTCCCTACAGTGTCTACCGTATTGCCCGGGGCATTGCGATCGGTGATTCATACTATGAAGTACGGTTCGGTGAGGGAGACATACCGAGGAGCCGCCGGCTCGAATTCTACGGTCCGGACGGTGTCATGCACGGTTGGATAATATTGAACGCAAGGAAAGAGCCTCTGGTGTGGGCTACTACGCAATACCGATATACGTTCGGACCGATGAAGAGATTCGGAAATCTTCGAGTTCCAAATTGGGCTGTGTACGAAAACGGGGCGACCATGTACGAAATGATATCACTCACTGGTAGTAATCAGCCTCCGGATCCTTCCTTGTTCGTGCCTCCTCGTGAGTGACCGTTGGTAAAACAAGAAATTCAGAAGATTGGAGGATAGAAATAGTTTGTTTTTGTGCAGTGAGAGGAAAAGAGGCTAGCGGAGACAATGGATATTCTTGAAATAATCTTGTTCATCGCCGCACTATTGATCATGATAATTGGCCTGGCTGGTGTTATTCTACCAGTGCTGCCTGGTATCCCACTCATCTTCGGCGCCACAGTCCTGTACGCAATTCTGACCCGGTTTGAAAATATAGATATCTATTTAATTCTTGTGTTTTCCGGTCTCACGATATTTGGTTTGATAGTCGACTACTTGGCAAATTATTTTTCCGTGAAGAAAATGGGTGGAACCAGAGCAGGTGCACTAGGCGCGGTGATCGGTTTAATGATAGGAATTTTTGTTGGCTTGGTTTGGATCATTGTATTGCCGTTTGTATTTGCAGTTACGTTTGAACTGATAGCAGGCAGAGAAACACATCAGGCCTTGAAATCAGGTATTGGTTCTTTTGTCGGTTTGTTGTTCGGAGGACTCACGCGATTCATCATAGGTTGTGTGATGATCGGTATCTTCGTCTGGAAAGTTCTCTTTTAGAGCAGGGATAGGCATACACTTTTAAACTTTCCTGCTTTGCAGGTCGATGACAGCGATAAAAGACAGATTACAGTGATAATAAAATTATGAAAAGTGTATGCCTGTCCCCGGGTACTTATTTCACCATCACGATTTTTTCCTGAATTCTCTGCCCGTCGAATTCCATGACACAGAAGTACACGCCATTAGAAACAACACTATGGTTATCGTCGGTTCCGTCCCACATTACCGATGACTGATAACCTGGAACAGATATCTGCCCAAAATCCCTGACCAGCCTGCCGCTCGCGTCGTATATTCTGAAACTGACACCTGTCTCGTTGTTCGCAATCCTGTTGTCCGTTATCTGATATTGTATATCTGTAGAATGGTTGAACGGATTTGGGTATATGTGGAGTTGTATCCTGTTGGCGATGACTGCATCGTTTTCTCCAATGCCTACCACGGTTTGGTATTTAGCTGTGGCCATGTCGTAGTATGTGCCTACCCCAATGCTTCGTCCGCAAACATAGATACCGCCCAGTGTGTCGACGTCAATATCCAGCGCAGTGTCAACACTGTCACAGCAGTTATATCCCGCGACCCATTGCTCGACGCCGTCCGGATCATACATGATCGTGACATAATCGTTGACAGATGTTACGCCGCGGCTGATCCCTGTGACATAGATATTGCCTAACTGGTCAACTGCCATGCATTTACCGCCGTCTTCCGTTGAGGGAGTATCATAATCGTTTGCCGGTCCGTTGTATCTTGTCACCCATTGCTGATTTCCAAGAGAGTCATACTTAATCGTAACTATGTCCGATCCAGTGCCGAGACCCTGACTTTGGCCGACGACGAAAACGTTGCCTTCAGCATCGGCTGCAATTCCATACCCGCCGTCGCTCAGACTTGTATCGGGATTGTTATACCGGGCAGTCCATTTTTCAGTTCCGAGCGAATCGTATTTTATCGTGATTATGTCGCCTAGCGTTCCCGTGCTTCTGCTCGATCCGGTCACGTATACATTGCCTACTGCATCGACTGCAATGTCTCGTGCCATATCAGTGCTGTCAGCTGTACCGTTGTATGTTCTTGCCCAGACCGTATCGCCTGTCTCAGTATCATATTTTATTGTTATGTAGTCCCAACGCGTACCCGTACCATACGGGTTGACATGTCCAACGACATAGATATGGCCGTTATTGTCGGCGATGACCTTGTACCCTTCGTCGCTGTAATTACCGGGCCCATTGAATAACGCGACCCACAATTGTGTGCCGCTTGAATCGTACTTCACCGTGGCAATATCGTTCTGATAGGAAAGGGCCCTGCTGTATCCCGTGATATATACGTTTTCTTCTGAGTCGACAGTGACCCAGTTGGCAAAATCGTAACCACCGCCTATTCCGTTGTACCTTCTTGTCCATGCGGTATCACCGTCTGGCTTGTACTTTATGGTGAAATAATCGCCTGAGCCCGAACTCATTGTATAGCCCGTAAGGTATAGTCTCCCTGATGGCCCTATTACTATTGAGTTTGCCCGCTCGTTGTAACTTCCCGGGTTGGCGAAATTCCTCACCCATGCGGTATCGCCGTTTGCCTTGTATTTTATCGTTGTCCAGTCATCCTCGGTTCCCGCGTTGTTAGTCTTGCCGGTGACATAGACGCGACCCTCGTTGTCGACCGTGAGGGCGTATGCCCAGTCTGATTCGGCCCCGGGACTGGTCCACCTGTTCACCCACACTGTGTCAACCAGTTGGGCAACCAGGAATGCGGGCGCCAGACACACCGCAAGGACCAGAATTGCAGTAACCGATCCTAGATTTTTCATATTTTCCTCCCTTATTTTGGCTTAATGAAGTCTGATACATAAAAAGGCTTGAACAGGGTTCCTCTCCGTACTCCATATGATATGCCCTGCTGCCTCAATGTCAAGGGCTTCTTTGGAAACGGCGAACTTCCGTGCGGCAGAAATCAAGAAGATGGGAGGTCTTTAACAAGAAGAAGTCAGGAACTTAAGAGGGTAAGAAGTTGAGGTAAAATCCGGATGCGCTTAGATCGTTAATCTCGCTACTTTCGTTATTATCGCTAGCTTCTAGAGTTCTGAGCATCGTGTCTTCTCGTTGTTGGGCTACTGGCGTTTAGCGTGAGGCGTGAAGCGTAGGGTGTACGGGGACAGGCATCTTACGGAGCCAGTCCCCTTGGGGTGCGGTCCCCCACAATAACGGTGCCGCGTTAGGCATGTTGCGTCAAGTGTAGTGAGTGCTTGACTTCGTCCCGTGATTCTGGATAATTAATGGGGAGGTGAAAATGAGAGTTATGATTTTGTTGTGTCTCTTCGCGGTTGGCAGCTTGGTGGCCGGTGATTTCCAGCATTTTGTGCTGGATGTTGAATCAGGTATCACATTCCTCGGTTACAGTGATATCCAGATACCAAAATCGACCGGCACCTTGATATCGTTCTCCGATGAACTGGAGACCGACCCGGCATTTTTCATACGCGGACGGTTCACCTATTACTTTAATAAGGGTAACATGATATCAGTTCTCTTTGCACCGCTCACTCTGAATGCCGCTGGAAGCGTTGACCACGACGTAGTATTCGAAGGAGAAACTTTCGCGGCAAATACTGCATTGAATACCGTGTATACATTCAATTCATACCGCCTGACCTATGAGCACCTCTGGTTTGTCGGCGAAAGATGGCGCTTGGGGTTGGGAATAACTGCAAAGGTCCGGGATGCAGCGATCAGTATTGCCGTTGCCGACTCGGCAAAGATTTCAGAGAAGACGGATCTGGGGTTCGTGCCGTTGATAAAATTCAGCGTCGCCTGGCAATTCATTCCAAAATTCGCTCTTGTTCTGGACGGCGACGCGCTTGCTGCTCCGCAAGGCCGGGCCGAAGATGTGTCCCTCGCGGTTCAGGGTGATGCCAGTCCAAATCTGTCGTTAAAACTTGGCTATCGTGTGCTTGAAGGCGGTTCGGATATCGAGGAAGTATACAGTTTTACCTGGATAAACTATCTTTTCGCCGGCGCCACGCTAAGGTTCTGAGCCATAAGAAGTGGCAACCACTTGAAATCCACCACTTCATTATTCGTATAATCCCGTTGAGGGTAATGAGATTTATCGACAAGTATCTCCTGATGAAACCCGCGATAAGAATGGTCATTGAATGGCCGGTGTTGATTGCCTTTGGTATTCTTGGTGCGCTGTTCACACCCTGGAGGATCCCGCTCTTCCCTGTTTCGAATATTGTCGGCATCGTCGTTTTTGTCTCGGCGATGTCATTCCATATGAAGGGACACGCCGTCCATAAACAAGCAGATCAGGATTCTGAAAAGATCGAGGAACTGGTGACAGGCGGAATGTTTTCGCGCGTTCGTCACCCCATGTACTCGAGTCTCATTCTGATTATCCTCGGCATGACCATTGCATCGGGAGTAGTAATAATGATTTTGCCAGCCGTGATCCTTTCGTTATTGACCATCCTGACCGCGCTCAAGGAAGAAGAGTTCCTGATAAAAAAATTTGGGGGTGAATACAGGGAATATATGAAGCGAGTGCCGTATAGGTTTATACCGAGGATTTTTTAACAAAAAATGCGAATTTTGAAATTTGTCCAAATGATTTGTCACGAATGTGTCGGAAGGGAGTGTTAGATGAAGTGTTTGAAATACGTGCTTCTGCTGGTAGGTGTTGTTATCTTTTTCTCAAATCTTGCTGTCGCCTGTACGACATTTTGTTTCATGAACAACGGTGAATGGGTGTACGGTAGAAACTATGACTGGTACACCGAACACTGTTTGATAATGGTCAACAAACGAGGGGTAGCCAAGACCGCGTTGACTCGAGACGACCCCGCAAGTTGGGTGTCAAAATATGGTAGCATCACGTTCAACCAGTACGGCAGAGAGTTTCCGCTCGGCGGCGTGAACGAAGCCGGACTGGTCATTGAGATCATGTGGCTTGAGCAAACCGAGTATCCCCATCCCGATTCGCGAAAAGGACTGTCGGATCTGCAGTGGGTTCAGTATCAGTTAGACAACTGTTCGACTGTCGCTGAGGTGATTGCCAGCGATGATGTGGTAAGAATAACGGTCAGGCGCGCAACCCCGTTGCATTTCTTTGTTTGTGACCGTACTGGCAAGGCGGCCGCGATTGAATTTTTGGAGGGTGAGATGGTCGTGCACACCGGCCGTGATCTCCCGGTCTGTGCGCTCACCAACAATACTTATGCATATTCTCTTAAGCTCTTTGAAGAATACGGCGGTAATGAGACGACAGAGCCTTTTTCGTCGGCAAACAATTCGCTCAAGCGTTTTGTTTGGGCGGGCAATGGTGTGAAGCAGTGGAGTTCGAAAGGGGAAGATTCTCCTGTTGATCATGCATTCGGGATCCTGGAGAAGGTTTCGGTGAGCCCGACCATGTTCAGGATCGTATATGACGTGGGGAATAGCCGCATCTATTACCGCTGCAAATCCAATCCGGTTGTTCGTTATATCGAGTTCGATCATTTCGACTATTCGTGCGACAAACCGGTGAAGGTCCTTGATATTATTACCGGTAATGCCGGTAATGTGACCGGCCTATTCGTTGATTATACATACGAGGCAAATTATGATTTGATCAACAGATCATATGCGGACACAGAATTCCTCCAAGGAGTGCCGGATAGCCTGCGGGTGATGGTCGCGCGGTACCCCGAAAATATGCCATGTAGTGAGCAATAGTACAGTTCATCGAGAATAGCATTATCTCTTCGGGCTTTGGACATAGTATCAGGGTGGAATTGTGATAATATCTGTGAGTTTGTCGTGAAGATTGGCTTTATCATACTGTCATGAACCGAACGATGGCTCTGATATTCAATCGAGTCACTCAATGGTTCATATCAAGGAGGTTGTATGCAAAGCACGTTACGGATCTTTGTTGTCTGTGCTCTATTGGTTCTCGGCATTCAGATGTCGACAGCAGATACCATTGCGGAGCAAAATGTTTTGGACGAGGAGGTTGAGATGAGTAAGGCGTATACGTTCAACAGTGTAAACAACCCGCATGATGAACTGGCAGAAATTGAGAAAACAATAAGAGCCAACATCGAGTGGGCAGTACATGATAAAGATACCGCGATGTCGTACTCAAGTATCGTGAATAACGATGAGTTGTTTTTCTTCCAGACCGATTCAAGGAGCACGATTAGAGGATTTGATGCTTTCAAAAATATGACCGAGAAGTTCTTTATGCGTGACGACTTCAAGGCGATCAAGGTCGTGATAAAAGACCTTCGCATTCACATGTCGCCGAGCATGAAGACGGCATGGTGGTCCTGCATACTAGATGACTATAACGAATTTCAGGGGAAACCAGCGAACTGGGAGAATGTACGGTGGAGCGGCGTGCTGGAAAAGATAGACGGAAAATGGAAGATATTCCAGATGCACTTCTCCAAGGCGGAGGATCTGATCACTGAATGAGAGGGAACGTTCTATTCGCTATTCCCGTTATTTTCGCTATTATCGCTGCAACACCATTTAGAATTCCCCTCGGGAGCTGCCTCGGGACACTGAATTCTGCGGCCAAACTTTGTACTTGGGCAGAATTCGTGTCGAAATTCGAATTGCGAAATTGTAATTTGGCTTCGTGGGAGGGTGAATGATATTCTACCAGGATCCATTTTTTTGGGCGCTGATTAGTATGTTCTCCCTGGTCGGCGGTGGTGTGATAGTAAGCAGCAAGAAGTTGGGGAATTCTGTTATTTCCGGCGCGGTAATAGTGACCACATTCGTCTTAGCAAGGGGTATTCTTGTGCTGCCCTTCTGCCCGCAGCCTCGTTTCATCGCGAATGGCTGGAACTGGATTGTCGGTGGTGCGATATTTACCGTAGGATTGATCTTCAGTATCCCTGCTTTGTCGATCAAGCCGCTCACCAAGCCACATGGGCAGATGAAAATGGTGACAACGGGATTCTACGCGATCGTCAGAAATCCGATATACCTGGGTGAAGTTCTCTGGTTTCTTGGTTGGGCCGTAATGTTCCGTTCCACTATCGGCCTGGCGCTCGTACCCTTGTGGTGGGTTGCACTGCTACTTCACACTCTGGTTGAGGAAGAGGCGCTTGAACATGCTCTAGGTGAGAAATATCTCGATTACAAAAGAAAGATACGCGGCCGTATTATCCCAGGCCTTCCGATATAAAACAGAAGCTCCGCACCAGGAAACAATCCGGGTTGGTCTCCAGGTCTATTTTTCGATGTAAATTCCTTCTGTGGTGTATGACTTGACACGAAAATCTTAATTGTTATAATCGCTCAGTGTGTGATTGACGCAGACAGTATTCGTCGCGTCGTTATTCTGTAGAGAAAAGGAGAGTGGTATGGAAATTGTGAATCTGTACGTAGCATGGGTATGTATGCTTGCAGGTGCCATATTCGGTGCACTGAGCGGTTTGTTTTTCCATAAACAGGAATGGATGGGCGGATACGGTTCATGGCAGCGTCGTATGATGCGCCTTGGCCATATATCATTCTTCGGACTTGCCTTCGTGAACTTCGCATTTGTCTTCACTGTATCCTATCTTGGTCTCAATAACCATATTATCTTGCCGTCTCGGTTACTGGTCATAGGCACGTTGACCATGCCGCTCGTTTGTGTCCTTTCGGTCCATAGAACATTCTTCCGGCACTTCTTCTTCATTCCGGTATTGAGCATCATGGCGGCAATGATAATTTTTATAGTGAGGGGGTTAGTAACATGAAGATAGGTCTTGTTGCCATGAGCGGTATCCGCTGTCGTGACAATGAGTTGCTCGAGCTTGGATTGACCCTGCCCGGATTTGTCGAGCGCAGCAAGGTGATCGCTGCTCTGCCAAGCCTTGGGTTGCTGACCCTGGCCGGTATGACTCCAAAGGAGTACAAGGTTGATTACACAGAGATCCCCGATATCAAGGAACTCGATTCGTTGCCACTACAGTGGGATCTTGTCGGCATTTCAAGTTACTGCGCTCAAATCGACGAGGCTTATGAGCTTGCCCGGCAGTACAAAGCTGTCGGTGTGCCGGTTGTGCTAGGTGGTCCGCATGTGAGTCACATGCCCGACGAGGCAGCCAAATACTGTGATTCGGTAGTCATCGGAGAGGGCGAAGTCACCTGGCTTGAAGTCTTGCGTGATTGCGGGAAGGGCAAGCTCAAGAGACAATACGGTTCAGTCGAGAACAGCTTTGACCTGAAGAATGCACCGATGCCGGCGTTTGAGTTGCTCGATATCTCCAAATATAATCGCCTCACAGTGCAAACCAGTCGCGGTTGCACACATCTTTGTGAATTTTGTGGCAGCTCGCCTTTAATTACCAAAAGGTATAGTCAAAAACCAGTCGACAAGGTGATCGCTGAGATAGATAAGATAAAGAATCTCTGGGAAGGCAGGTTCATTGAATTTGTCGATGACAATGCGGTCGTTGATAAGAAGTATTGGAGAGAGTTGCTGACAAAATTGAAGACAAGAAGGATACGGTGGTTTGCAGAGACAGATCTGTCGGTCAGCGAGGATGATGCATTGCTTGATTTGATGCGCGCGAGCGGCTGCGCGCAGGTCTTGATCGGGCTAGAAAGTCCGGTCGAGGCGGGTTTGGACGGCCTCGAACTGCGTAGCAACTGGAAATACAAGCAGCTGCCGAAGTACCGGCAGGCGATAAGGAAAATTCAGTCTCACGGGATCCGCGTGACCGGTTGTTTTATCTTTGGTTTGGATGGACAAACACCGGACATTTTCGATACTGTCTGGAAATTTGCCAAGGAAACCGAGCTTTTCGATGTACAGATGACTTTCATGACACCTTTTGCCGGGACGCCTGTATATGATCGTCTATCGAATGAGAAAAGACTGCTCGAAGAGAGAGATTGGCAGAAGTGTACCTTGTTCGATGTCATGTTCAAGCCGACCGATATGTCGGTAGACGAACTGAGAAATGGGTTCAGGAAACTAGGAGTTGCGATCTATGGCGAGGAGGCAACCCTGCTCAGACGCGAGACATTCAAGAAATACCTGAGAGGAGCCATCAGAAAGGAAACGGAAACCAGCTAAACCTTCTTAGCGATCCTGCTCAGGAACATGCGGCACTCTAGCATTAGTACAAAGAATATGAGATCACAGCCTCCAAAAAGATACACGAAGATCATGTGTGGCACGTCTTGGGCGATCGTGTAGTAGATCGCCACCGAACAATAAGCCAGTTTGTAGAGAACACCAACAGTAACCAGATCGCGATTTCTCTCCAGGTTCCCCCGGTACAGCAAATAGTATGCAACACCAATGACAAACAAGAAGCTGCCGATCAGTGATAGATAGGCACCGTGGGCAGGTAGTCGATCTGCTATGCCGATGATATCGAATGCGGTCCTATAGAAAAGAGTGAAGATAATGCCCAGTGATATGTCGTAGATGGCCGCGATGAGGAAAAGCGCTTTGTAGTATTTCTCTCTTACTTTACTCATATATCCTCCTTTTTACAGAGATACGCTAATGCCGTTGCTTCGATATTTGCAGAAGAGACGGAACACCTTCGGCGCACAACATAGACCCGTGCACTTTGGGGATTATAGGCTCACCCGCGACCCGTGTCAATATTCTGATGGGAATATTCTTCATCGCTGCCGGAATTGTTGACGTGCATAGCCCATGCAGCGTAATCCATAGCGTTTGGCGTTGACAGGCTATTCATTATTCTATACAATGACAGAAGGAGAGGGCAATGGAGCCTAGAATCATCGAATTATCGCAATTCTAGGTTGCAGGCGTTGCAGTTTGCATCTAAATGTCAGCAACCGAAAAACAAGGAGGATAACATGAAATTATTGATACGCTGGATAATTGCTGCCTTTTCGCTCTTTGTTGCGGCCTGGCTGGTGCCGGGCATCAGGGTCGAAGGTAATGCATGGCTCATTTTCACGGTGATGGCGGTCATCCTTGGTTTCGTAAATGCAGTGATTCGTCCGATACTTGCCCTGCTTACCTGTTCGCTAATTATCCTGACATTGGGTTTATTTGTACTGGTGATAAATGCATTGACGCTGTGGCTGGCTTCGGCTATTGCAGTCAACTGGTTCGGTGTTGGTTTCTACGTGGATGGTTTCTGGTCAGCATTTCTGGGCGCACTCATCGTAAGTATAGTAACCGTAATACTTTCTGCTGTGCTTAAAGAACCGGTGCGACAGCGTAGCACGTAAGCTTCGCTTACGTTGATTACAGCGATAAAAATACGTATCTCTGTGCCGTCTAGTGAATAATGTGAGTAAGAGACAGAAGATCGCTGTGTTTGCGCCGATTGCATTGTTGGCGTCGATGTATTTTGTCTACCGGCAATTAGCACATGTGTATGGCAGTCAATTAGCCTGGTACGCAGGGTTCTGGATATACTGGCTAAGTTGGGGTGTCACTTTCTCATTCGCGATAGCCAGGAAGGAAGATATATTAAGGTTGATCCGTCCGCGAAGGCCCGATACGAAGGTTGTGCTGCTCGTCATTTTTCCGTTGATAATGACTGTAGTGTTCAGAGTCCTTACCGGATCACAGTATATTAAGCCGAGTGCTCTCTGGACGGTTCTTTTGATATCGACTGCGTTTGGTAACGGGTTTTTTGAGGAAGTCCTGTGGCGTGGCGTATATCTAAATTTCTTTCCCGAGAGCATCTTCTATAGTATAATATGGCCCGCATTCTGGTTTGCTCTCTGGCACTATATTCCAGGTTCGCTTTCACCGAATTCGAACGTAATAGGACTGATGATTGGTTCTGGATTATTCGGGCTTTATCTGGGGTTTTTGGCTAAGAAAACCGGATCAATTTGGTGGTGCATAGTTTGTCATACACTGGGCGGGGTTGTTATGATCGTCTGAGTGTATGATTTCAGATGCCTTATTCACGATGTTTGAACAATGTTGACAGTTTGTTAGTTTTCGTGATAATAACAGCGGAGCGAGTATGGCGCGAGGATGCAAACACAGATGGTATGTTGTACATTCTGGTTCGATTTTTTCTGATTCTCCAGGATGCATAAAACTGAATTCATTCATATTATCATGCACGTTATGCCTTTGTATTTCATGCACGCAGGGGCCAAAAGAAGAACAGAAGTTCTGGGCACTGGCAACGACCGGGGTTCTTACTGAATACAATCACGAACGACACGATATTTTGGAGGGCGTCGAGCGCACTGACGAGAACATAACAAAACATGAGAATTTGCTCAACTACTGGTGGGGGATTGACAGCCGCGATGGACTCTTTTTTGTATTGGACTGGCTTGAGCAGGTCGGTCACCGTAAGCGCTTCGATGAGATGGGTCAGTACATGCACACGCTCACTGATGAACAGTTCAGTGAAATGATCGGGAAACTTTCTGCGGAGGACAGAAGTTCGTGGAAGATAGTGCAGGAACATTGGTCGCGTCTTGGCGGGAAGAGTCTGGTCGGCTGGGATTTTTGCCGGTACATACACCTGTGCCGCAGAGGCTATCTATTAGGTTATTTGAGTGAGCGTGAAGCGTGGAACTTGATATTGCCGAAAGCAAGATTCTTGCAGGTGGCTTTTGATACGTGGGCAGATTTGGGCGATAATTATCTTGTTGGCCGGCAGTTTTGGTCATTAGAAAGAACTGAAGCAAGCGGGGAGTTTTTCCAGCAGGCATACGAAAGGCTCCTCAGCGACCCTGGCAGTCCCTGGAATACAACTCCCTGGGACCTGAATTTGGAATGATGCTCGGTTGACAGGCGGAAGAAAATGTGTATCATAAACATACTTTTGGCACATAAGTATGCAAAGTTATCATGTTGGTGAAAACACCCAGACGATTGACGGTTCACGGCGGTAGCATCAATTAGCATGAACCGGTAACCCCAACTATTTACTTTCTATAGTGTCAATTGTTCGTTTCAATGTCTTGAAAGGAGGCAATGTGACTCAGGCAAAAAACGGTGATAAAGTCAAGATTCACTATACCGGCAAACTGGAGGATGAGACAGTCTTCGATTCTTCGGTTGAGCGTGAACCTCTCGAATTCACCGTCGGTGACGGTAAGATAATTCCGGGGTTTGAAAGAGCGGTGGTTGGCATGGCCCCCGGGGAATCGAAAACCGTAACGATCTCGCCCGATATGGCCTACGGCATGCACCGCAATGATTTGGTCGTTGACGTTGAGCGCGAGCGCGTATCGGACAAACTGGAGCTGAAAATTGGCGGCTTTGTGCAGATACGTCAGCGCGATGGTGGGGTCATTCAGGCAAAAGTGACCGGTATGTCCGAATCGAAGGTCACCCTGGATGCGAACCATCCCCTGGCAGGAAAAGACCTGACATTTGATATCAAGCTGGTTGAAATCGTGTGACATACAGTATGATATGGGATGCGGAATTAAGGGCTAAGATGTGTCTTGACATTGGGCATTTTCTATATATAATAATGTTTAAGCTAAGTCATTTAGTTTGTTGATGGTTCAGTAGAATACTCATATTCTAGATCCCCTCACTAATTAAAGACTTGAAAGGAGAAATATGACTTACGGAAAAGTCAAATGGTTCGATGGCAGAAAAGGCTATGGTTTCATTGAGAAAGAAGACGGAACCGGTGATGTTTTTGTCCATTATGGCGACATAGCGGGCAACGGTTATCGGTCCCTTAATGAAGGCGATAGAGTTAAGTTTGAGCTTAGCCAGTCCCCTAAGGGTGCAAAAGCCACCCAGGTCGAACTTGCATAATATGCAATAAATGCATAGGTGAGGGCCCCCTCTTGGGGGCCTTCACTTTATAAAAAGATGTTACCTTAGTATTGACAAAAGCGATATTGTTCTTAGAATATATTATAGGTGACGAGGACTGCTTCTGATATGTAAAATACGCCTAGCGAATTCAGTCGAGTGTACATGCGGTGAATGTGCATAATTTTCTTTCCAGCACCATCACCTTTTGCAGGGATAGAAAGGAGTTATCAATATCATGAAAATTCTTCTGGTGTATCCGCAAAATCCGGACACGTTTTGGTCGTTCAAACATGCGCTGAGATTCATTTTCAAGAAGGCGACAAATCCGCCGCTTGGATTACTCACTGCCGCTGCTATGCTGCCGGATGAATGGGAAAAACGACTCATTGATATGAATGTAAGAAAGTTGAAGGACCGGGATATCGAATGGGCAGATTTTGTATTTATCAGTGCGGCAACCATTCAGAAAGAGTCGGTAGATGAGGTGATCACGCGCTGTAAGGCGAAAGGTGTAAAGATTGTTGCTGGGGGACCTTTGTTTACGAGCTCCTATGATGAGTATGAGCATGTTGATTATCTCGTGCTGAATGAGGCGGAAATTACGCTCCCACAATTTTTGGATGATTTGCGTCAGGGAAAACTTAGACATATCTATACATCGCCAGAGTGGGCAGATCTGACAAAAACGCCGGTTCCGGATTGGGGATTACTCAAGATTAAGAAATATGCCTCCATGAGTATTCAATACTCGCGCGGGTGCCCGTTTGACTGCGATTTTTGCGACATTCCGCTGCTTTACGGTCACAGACCACGGATAAAAGACAAGCAACAGGTCATCACCGAGCTCCAGAATCTTTATGATCGGGGTTGGCGCGGCGTAGTGTTTTTCGTCGACGATAATTTCATCGGTAACAAGCGCGGTCTGAAGTCGGAAGTTTTGCCTGCCGTCGCTGAGTGGATGGAGCGTATGAAGTATCCGTTTACGTTCCTCACGCAAGCGTCGGTTAACCTGGCAGATGATGAAGAGTTAATGAACTTGATGGTCAAGGCTAACTTCAATACCGTTTTTGTGGGCATCGAAACGCCGGATGAAGAAAGCCTGGCAGAATGCGGCAAACTTCAAAACAAGAACCGCAATCTGGTTGAGTGTGTCAAAAAGATACAGCGGTTCGGCCTTCAGGTTCAGGGGGGTTTTATCGTTGGTTTTGACAGTGACCCGCTGACGATTTTCGAAAGGCAAATACGTTTTATTCAGAACAGCGGAATAGTGACTGCAATGGTGGGTTTGCTCAGCGCGGTGCGTGGCACAAAACTCTACCAACGGCTTAAGGGGGAGAACCGGTTGTTAACGGAAGCCACTGGCGACAATACAGATTGCTCGATTAATTTTGTTCCCAAGATGCAGTACGCGACACTTCTGGAAGGGTACAGGAATATCGTCAAGACGATATATGCGCCCGATCAATTCTACGCGCGGGTCAAGAGATTCCTGGAGAACTACAAACCATTGCATAACAGCCTGGGACGTCTCAGCATGAGCGAGGTGAAGGCTTTCATCATGTCGATATTCGTGCTGGGAATAAAAGGGAAAGAGCGTTTTCACTACTGGCGTCTGTTCCTGTGGAGTGTGTTCAGCCGGCCGCGGCTCGCGCCTCTGGCAGTGACCTTTGCCATCTACGGCTATCACTTCAGGAAGGTTTTCGAGAAGATCTAGAAACTCTACACAACATACCGTTAGTATCGTTTAGTTCGTTAATCTCG
>JAOUFJ010000020.1 GCA_029858255.1 candidate division WOR-3 bacterium
CGGTTTGCTGCAGGTCGATACACCATGCCCATCGTTCTTCAATGACTCGCTGATAATATCGATGAGTCCCAAATCCTGGCTAATTACGAATATTTTGGCCACCGTACTATCCTGCGCAGTTCAAGCAACCGAGGTACGAGAACGCAAAAATCGGCAAATGGTTCTTGCTGCTGACTGTGTTCATACTATTGGTGATCGATTGCCCTTTTTATCCGACTCATAAGCGTGTCGGTCCGAACAGCACCGAGACTAAGCCGCATCTTGATCTTCTCCTGTTCGAGAAAACGGTTCAGATCAGCACGAGCTTTCAGCGCCGTGAACGAATCAGGATACCGGTTTATGATATCGACAAACAAAACAACGCGAGCCGGGTATACTGACCAATGGCTTTCCCACACAGCGACGGCCCGTTCAGCAACAATATCTTTGATGTATTGATTGAAATCCAAGTCATCAACATCCCACGGCGAAAATATCATCTGGCGATACAATTCATACAGCTCTTCGATAGCCTCCTGATCGCCCGTCTTTGCGATTCTCCGCTGCAATACTTCAACCTGCGCAAACCATTCGCCATAGTCAACCTCACGGAATTTGAATTCGATTGGGACCATGACCCATGTCTGCAACTTCTCTTCACCGACGACTGCAGGAGAAAAAACGAATGTTTTGGCGGTCCGCACGGCCGCAGAATCAAGCAGCATATTGTTTGATGACTTCGCAATGCTTACCTCTTCTGCTCTGCCACTCCGATTGACTAAAACCTTCACATGAACGGTACCCTCCATACCCTGCCGCCTGGCTTCGTCTGGATAATCCAACTGGTAATCAAGCAGGACAGGAACCAACAACGCCTTTTTTGCTGAACATGATACTAAGAGCACCCCTAAAAATGCGCAAATTGCGTAGCTTTTTATGCTCATTCATAAAATATAGCCATTTCGTGAGCGCTCGTCAATAGCAAACCTTGCGATACGCATCCCTTGAACTTTAGTGCGAACCGAATATAATTACGTCGGAGGTACCGTGATTGAACTGAGGAACTTTGTCAAGAATATCAGGCCATACAAACCCGGAAAACCTATAGAAGAAGTAACAAAGGAACTGGGGCTAAGCGGTGATATCCTGAAATTGGCTTCGAACGAGAACCCCCTGGGTGCTTCACCACACGCGATCAGGGCCATGAACGAGAAGATAAGCGACTCTTTTCTTTATCCTGATGACAATTGCTACTATCTGAAGCAGCGATTGAGTGAGAAATCCGGCATTCCTGTGTCAAATGTCATTGTTGGAAGCGGATCAGTTGAGCTGATCGAATTGATTTTCAAAGCATACGTAAATCCAAGAGATCAGGTCATAATGAGTGAACCTTCATTCATCATGTACAAGATCGCCTGTCAGATTTTTGGTGGCGAGCGTGTTGCCATACCGCTGAAGGATTATCAACATAACATAGAGGCCATGATCGAGAAAATCAACGCAAAAACCAAAATCATCATCGTTGACAATCCTATAAATCCAACCGGTACTATCATTAAAAAAGTGGAAATGGACCATTTTGTTGACTCGGTACCCGCGAATGTCATCCTGGTCATTGATGAGGCGTATCATGAGTATATCAAAGAAGCCGACTATCCGCACGGGCTGGATTATCTTAAGAAACACCAAAATATCATCGTCCTCCGTACGTTTTCAAAAATTTACGGACTGGCGGGACTGCGCGTCGGCTATGGGTTCGGCAGCGAAGAAATCATAGGTGCCATGATGAAAGTCAGACTACCATTCAACGTAAACCGCATCGGTCAAATTGCCGCCGGCGCAGCACTCGGCGACACCGATTTCGTCAGGGCCAGCATGGAAAGCAACGAAAACGGCAAGGCCTATCTGTATCGCGAATTCGCACGTCTGGACCTGAAGTACACACCATCGTTCGGGAATTTCATCCTCGTCGATTTCAAGAGGGACGCTAAAGAGGTATTCGAAGCAGCACAGAAAAAAGGTATCATTCTGAGAACAGTATACGAGTACGGTCTACCCACGTCACTACGCATCACGATAGGGTCAATGGGCCAAAACGAAAGGCTTGTCAAGGTTTTGCAGGAAATAGTATAGATGAAATCTTTCGATGATGTCTTAAACCTGGCACGGGACAAAGGCAAGAGGAGATGCGTGGTCGTCAAGGCGGAAGACGAAGCGGTTTTAGAGGGCATCAGGCTGGCCCAGGAACTGGAATTGATAACGCCGGTGCTGGTCGGCGATGCTCAGGCAATCACCACGATCGCAAAAAAAATACAGCTGCAAACGGCAGATTGTGAAATACACAATTGTCCAGACGAAGCTGAAGCCATCGTCGAAGCGAACACGCTGGTCCGGGAAAAAGGCGATTTTCTCATGAAGGGCATGTTGTCAACATCCTCGTTCCTGAAGGGTGTCTTAGATAAAGAGACGGGATTACGAAAAGGAAAGATCCTCAGCCATATCGCGGCACTCGAGATCCCAAGTTACCACAAGTTAATATTCATGTCGGATGGAGGAATGAATCCACGGCTAGATCTTAATATCCGCATCGAGATAATAAAAAACGCAATTGAGACATTGAATCTCATGGGTATTGAGCAACCGAAGATCGGCTTAGTTGCCGCAAGTGAAACCGTACACCCCGACATGCCTGAGACCGTAGATGCGGCCAGGATAGTCGAAATGAACCAGTCCGGACGGCTTACTGGCGCAACGATTGCCGGTCCTTTCGGATTCGATGTGGCGATCTCCAAGGAGGCTGCCGCGATAAAGAAAATTGACAGTCCTGTTGCTGGAGATGTTGATTTCATACTTATGCCCAACATCTCTGCAGCCAACATCTGGGCAAAAGGTTTGATCTACTTCGGCAAGACCAGGGCGGCGGGCTTGGTGGCTGGTGCGCTCCATCCCATTATTATGCTATCACGCGCTGATGAACCAGTAACCAAACTCAACTCAATTGCCCTGGGTGTAATAATAGCAGCGACCTAACATCACGATTCGTCGAGAAAAGAACACATACATTTCTGGCCAGGTAGGAAGCAATGTCGGAGACCTCCAGCTTTTTTCAGGCACCGAGATACTCAAAAGACTGTCCAAAGAAAAATCACTGCGAATTGGCGGTCTTTGTGGATCATCAACGACCATCTTCGTCCACGAATTGGCCCGACAAAGACCGATTGTGTTAGTACCTTCAGGAGAAAACACAGAACGATACCGACGTGAATTGAGAAAAATCGGGAATGATATCACTGCCGTCGATCCTGATCACCCATTCTTTCTGGATTCGAACATAATCGTCGTTGATCCGGTGATGCTTTCCAGGCAGATAACAAAAAAAGAAGTCATTAACCTCGCCGTGCACCGGAATATTAACGTCGAACAATTCATCGCACAACTTGAAACGACGGGATATTCACGAGAGGACAACGTTGAGGAAGAAAATGAATATGCCGTCCGCGGTGGCATCATTGATGTCTTCGAATCAGATGGATTCCCGGTTCGGATCGAGTTGTACGGCAATAAGGTGTTCTCGATCCGAAAATTCGACACACAAACCCAGAGATCAACGGAAAACATAGAACGCACCAGACTGAATCTCGCAAGTGTGGGAACCCAATCAAAATCACTCATCCACCTGATAACCGAAAATCACATAATGATAACTGAAGTCGATATCCAACCGACCGTACAATCAGTTTTCCTCGTTGACCGGGGTGACATTCAATACAACTTCAGTGCACCCAGACCGTATTTCGGTGATTTCAGAACGCTCGTTGATGAGATGAAACAAGAAAGACTTAGATTTAAATTCCTCGTCTCGGCTTCTCTGGGCAGAAAACTACGTTCATTGTTGGGAGAGATCGAGGTCTACCGTGCACCGTTGGAATGCGGCTTCGTCGACAACACCAATAGAATCGTCCACCTGACAGAAAAAGAGATATTCGGTTCGATAAGAAAACGCAAAGTTGTTTATAAAGGACCATTTGTTGACGATCTCATGGGGTTCAAGGAACTTGATTATGTTGTGCATAGCGATTTCGGCATTGGACAATACAAGGGACTCACGCTAGTGGACGTCGAAGGCAAGAAGATAGAATGCCTTGAAATTGCCTACGCAGGAAACGACAAACTATTTCTACCGGTCGAGCGCATGAACCTTCTGGAAAGGTTCGTAGCGACCGATGACCGGCCCCCGCGTCTATCCAAATTGGGAGGGGAATTATGGCTGCGCACAAAGAAGCGAGTAAGAAAAGCAACCGAGCGATTGGCCGTTGAATTATTGAAACTCTATGCACAGAGAATGCAGGAACCCGGTTTTGCATTCTCCGGTGACTCTTCAGAAATGAAAGCACTGGAAACAACCTTTCCATATGAAGAAACTGAAGATCAGCTTCAGGCCATCAATGATGTCAAAAGAGAGATGGAAACGAAAAAACCCATAGAGCGATTGATCTGCGGAGATGTCGGCTATGGAAAAACCGAGATCGCACTCCGCGCTTCATTCAAAGCAGCGCTCGACAGCAAACAGACAATGATCCTGTGTCCGACAACACTGCTTGCTTTTCAACATTACAACACATTTACGAGTAGACTTGACCCATTCCCCGTTCGTGTCGAAATGGTATCAAGATTCCGCAAAAAAAATGAGCTGCTAAGGATCATGCAAGAACTAGCAGATGGCAAAATCGATATTGTCATCGGTACCCACCGCCTGCTGCAACCCGATGTTCAATTCCACGACCTTGGTTTGTTGATCATCGATGAAGAACAAAGATTCGGCGTGGCTCAAAAGGAAAAGATCAAGAAAATAAAACCGGGTATCGATGTCATATATCTTTCGGCTACACCGATACCCCGTACGCTTTATATGGCGCTTTCCGGACTCAAGAACATATCAAATATATACACCCCGCCGCTTGGCCGGAAAGATGTGGCGACACATATAATCCATTTTGACGAAGATACGATCGAAGATATTATCCGCCGCGAACTCGAGCGGGGCGGCCAGATTTTTTTCGTACATAATCGAATACAGACGATCGAAACAGTACTAAACAAACTGCTGAGCATCATACCCGATCTTCGCGTTTGTCTGCTGCACGGCAGGATGCGAGAGGACATCACTGCAAAGAGGATGCTAGCATTCATCGATGGTGGATATGATATCCTTTTGTCAACTGCGATCGTGGAATCCGGGCTTGATATTCCCAGGGTCAACACGATCTTCGTGGATCAGTCACACAAGTTCGGCCTTGCAGACCTGCATCAATTACGGGGGCGTGTTGGAAGGGGCGAGCTTCAAGGCTACGCCTATTTCATAGTCCCATCTCACGGGAGAATAACCGCCGAAGCGAACAAAAGACTGGGTGCTTTGGTATCATACACATCTCTTGGTTCGGGTTTCCGCCTCGCACTCCGCGATATGGAAATAAGGGGAGTGGGCAACCTGCTTGGGCGCGAACAATCGGGTCACCTCAATGCCATTGGCTATCATCACTACATAAGACTCCTCAGTGAATCGGTAAATGAATTACAGGGAAAGAAGGTCGTACATGAACCGATTCTTGACCTCAAGCTGAACGCCTATTTCCCGAGCGAATATATTCCCAGTGCTTACGAAAGAACCGCTCTCTATAAGAGATTGCTTGAAATCGACTCACAACACGAACTGGATTCTATAAAGGATGAAATCGTCGATCGTTTCGGAAGATATCCCGGAGAAGTCGAGAATCTGTTCACCCTTTCTGCAGTGCGGCTCAAAGCCAGAACGCTCGGAGCTTCCGAAGTGACCCGCTACGGCAAACAGTATATCTTCTTTAAGGAAGGGACTGTAGTACACAAAACAGGTTGACTTGCCACTAATCCATATATATAATCAGCCAAAGGAGGAAAAGTGGAGAAGAAATTTCGAACATTGAGAACTGTTTCTCTGATCCTCAAGGTTGTCGCATGGGTAATCGCCGCCCTGACAGTCATTGGCTTTATTGCCCTGCTCGTTGGTGGCGCGGCTCTTGCGCAATTTGGTGGACGCTACGGAGGAATGGGATCGTTCGGTCCATTCGGAGCAGTCGGGGTTGCGTTCTACATCCTGATAATCGGTATAATCTGGTTTCTCAGCATACTGGCAGGTGCTGAGCTGATATTGGTAATCCTGGCAATCGAGGAAAATACGCGGGCCTGCAAGCCCACGACTTAAACAGCCGTTCAATCCGGAGCAGAGATTTTAGAGGGCAGTAAGTTCCGATCGGTCTGCTGAGCGCAATACTACTGCTTACCGTTCCGGAAAAAGAAAATGGAAAGTTAGAGCGAAGAGTAGCATGGTAACGGTAAGTCGCAGATAGGTTATACCTCCTAGCCCAAGAAGTACATTCCCCGGCGTCAGCACTCGAGAGACAACACCCATCACGATCATTACCAACGCTGCCGCTAGTGCGACATATTTGAATACCTTCATTACCTCCTCCTCTCACAGTACATGCGGGACGTCCTCGGCGAAATTATTTCGGGAATTCTTCTCTCAAAGCATCCACCGCGTTCGTAACCCTATCCTCCCCTACAACAATGCTAAGCACGGAAAGTGAGGCGCTGATCATATCTATATTAATACCGTTCTCGGACAAAACCTTGAATATTCTTCCCGCAATTCCCGGCGTTGTTGCCAACTTTGTGCCGTAAATCGTAATAAGAGCGCGATCCTTATCCACCGCAATCGTTCGGGCGCCGAAAGTGGTTTTTATCGCCTCTAGAAGCTTAACCACTTCATCAAGATCAGACTCAAGAACAGCAAATGATATATCAGCACGTCCGCGCCCCATTGAACTGGTCGAGATCAGTTCAACATTAAGACCATGCTCGCCGAGCGCACTGAAGATCTCAGCAGCCACGCCATAACGATCCGCAACACCCTGTAGTGTAACCTTGGCGATATTTTTGTTATGCTCAATGGATTCTATCACTTTTTGTACTCCTAGTATTATCTGGCAATTATGAATTTTTCTACCACATCATCTTGTGAATTATCAGCTTCAACAGACGCCTTCACAATATAGACCCCGTTACTGATCTCATCGCTGTAATTGTCAAGCCCACTCCAAAATATCTGATTGTAACCGGCAGCGCAAGGGACATTGTCGATAGTCTTGATCATACGGCCCGCGATAGTGAAAACCTTCAGCCGCACTGTACCCGAACGCGAAAGAATGAAAGTGAACCACAGACCGCCATCATCCCGTACTGGATTCGGGTAAATCAGAAAATCACTTATTTCTACATTGCCGTATAATTCAGTATTTAGGATCAATCTCCTTACGGTTTGGTTAAAATTATTGTCGACGACGTTGACTGTCAACGTATCGACCGCCTCAGGCAGTTCGATCCCCACAACAAACTCACCGCTCGTGAAAGAATTTTTATCATAGTAGAAACGATCCCTGAGATCGACCTTGCTATCAAGGTCACTGTTTATATAAGCGTAAAACCCATTCGTGCTCTCGACAGAATATAGAAGGTTTATTCCACTGCTATCTGCGACATGTCCTGTCAGCAGAAATTTGTTATCAACCCAATCACCATCGTTGAGCTCTCTGCCACCTTCGTAAAGGACAACTTCGGGTCCGGTCACATCCGTAGATGCAGGTGCTGTGCCGAAGACACGTATCGAATCAAGAACGCCGCTTTGGTCTCCATATATGCTGCTCAACTTGAGGACGGGCAGATTCACAGTGGAAACTCTTGGCGCAATGATCGTTGCCGTATCGGCGTCCCAATACCCCAAATAGACATCTTTTCCGTCGATATAGTAGCCGTAATCAACCCAAGCACTTGTACCCACCTGTACCGAACGGAACACATAGCCACTGATCCTGTCGGCCGTGCTCGCATCAAACTTCTCGATATGGGTCGTGTCACGAACGAAAGTCTTCAAATGGTACCGGTTGTTATCAGCAGTGACGGCCAGCCTTTCCACTGGTCTCACCGAATCCGGAACGGCGGTCAGGTGCATTGAACGATACATTTTGCGGAACTTCGTTGCCGGATCGCCAATAAGCAGATACTGCTGATACCAATAGCCATCACGGGCGATCACGCTACACTCTCCCATTGTCAACGTGGTGTCTGGACTGGTAATGTTGCGACACAAACGTTCGCCAATGATCTCGTTGCTGGTTGGATACGTGCCGGCCGTAGCCGCCATAGTACCGATGGCGCCGTCATGCATACGCACAAACTCTTCACCCAGACATTCGTAGTCCGAGTCATCGAAGCGGCCTACATTGCATGAGCCAAAATAAAAGAAAGGAAGCCTGCGGTCGTTGTTGAGACGGCCAATATAGGGACTGCTAAACAGCACCTCATGTGCGAGTTGATGCGTGTTGCCGTGGCCGTAGAAAAGGCCCAAAAGACCACCTCTGTTGAACTCCCGAATGAAAGCTTCACGGGCATTTGGCTTCTCAGCGGTGCCGGCACCGAGCGGTGGATAGCTGATCATATAAACTTTTGCGAAATCATACAGAGAATCAGGAATACGCTGGCTGTTACGTTCACAGGCGCCTGTATGTAATGTGGGGTTCTCAAAGCCATACGCATACTCATCATCTGCCGTCAGTATCACCCGTTTTGCCCAGTGTCCGATGTTATCCCCGGTTTCATATGTGATCAATTTGTCGATGAAATCCCTCACTTCCTGGCGGTTGCGGACCGTGATCCTGCCCAGACACATTGCCTCGCCCTGACCGAAGTTGACGTATTCGCCTTCATAAAGAAGATTATTAGAGAAGACCGGACTGCCCGAGAGGTAAGTACCATACTCGTACATGGGTACAAAGTCTGGTGGATTTTCCTTGCCCAGATTATTCCTGTAATCATATGTAGCATCACCGACGAGCAAGACGTATTTTGGATACGGGGACCAATTATTCGTCGTGTAGTGTAGGAAATGTTTTATCGCGAGAGGATCGAATCGGCCGAATGAGAAATCATCGTATATATCGTCAACGACGACAACTTTCGTCAAATATTCTCGGCTTCGGTACTCCGCAAGCGGCATGATCGCATTATAGAAATCCTCGTGTACGACAATGATATACTCGCAGCCGTCGATCTGCGTCCGAAGTCTGCCCGGATCCGTAGCAACGAGCTCGGCAGAACGGACAAAAGATAACTCGGAGAAATACACCATCTGGAAGGAATCAACCGCATTCGACAAACGCATTGTACTGCCATCGATCGTAAGATTCGAAAATAATATTGGCGCGTTCAAATCCGTTACATCTATCACAAACGGCTGTGCCCCGACGCCGCGGTATTGTATTGAATAGTCTTGCGGTGCACCGAACAAAACATGGTGTGGCGCATCAAGGGTAGCACTGCGCTGGTAGTTTATGTCTACCGCGTTGAGATAGGCACTAAGGCTACTCGATACACCATCCAGCCGTATGACGTCGAACACAAGCACCGACGAGTCCCCGGACAAAGAACCATTACCGGTCAGGTATGCCGGCGGCATGTTCGTGTACGCCGCGAGGGACAACGTATCGCTGAAAAACGTCATTCCGTCAACTGTGAAGCGGTACCAGAAATTTCCACTTTCCAGAGTGAATAGGCCAACTCTTGTCCTTCCAGCGCCAATAGCGCCGGGGTGTCCAACTTTAATCTGAGCAGTCCCAAGATTCCCGGTCAGTGGCGACACGTCAGCCCAATACCAATTTGTCCCGGAGCGACTGGGATTGCCATTATCGATCTCATTATGGGCGATGGCGTTGACTGTGGTGTCAGGCGCTGCGCCGTCCCATGATACATCTACTCCTGTCATGCGTTTGCCTTCATTGCCTCCGAACGTGAACCAGTAAATGTTCTCCACTGCGTAACCGTTTTCAGACCAGACCAAACCGGTATCCGCAACATAATGACTCGCTCCGTAACCGTAGAATATCAGATAATCTCCTGTGTCAAAAATGCCGTCCTGTTCACCACTCACATAGACCGGAACCTCGATCAATGAATCAAGCGAATCTGGTAACGGTACAGTGCGCGGCAGAATATCAAAGGGCGCGGTGAAAATCTTCATTGTCCTCGGGTCGAACTGATTCGGATCGAGACCCGCATCGGTGATTTCGGCGTGGCCGATCCTGTAGAGCCCTGTTTCGTCGACTGCTATCTTGAACCAGACAGAACCGTCAAAAGGATTGTTTCGTGTAGATTGTGGTATCCTCTGCCAATCCCTGCATTGCTCGTAGTTAGCGACAGTCCGGCTGTAGATAAGATCGTACGAATCGTCAAATGCACGCCTTATCCTGGGCTGTCCCCTGAATTCGATGCTGATTCTGATATTCTCTGATACTCTGAGCTCTCTGGTGACAGGATTGTAACGTACTGGATTCATCCTAACATCGACAGTGTAAAGATCACGGAAATAACCCGGTTCGGAAACGCTGATCAGGCTGTCCGGGAAGAACCTGTTCTGTTTGTACACATCCGCATGATATATATTGTGGTCTGAGACCGGCCGCTCGTCAACCGCGACATAATATGCCGGTTCAATGACAACATTCCTGTAAACAGTCTCGCGATGGCTAATAAGCCTCACTTCTACATCGCCATCTTGAGGAATCCCGATCTTGTAGAGTAATGACGGGACATTCGGCTCTCCCAACTTACTGAGCCACACGGCATCGGCGATCGAGTAATCATCACGACTTATCAATTCGGCTGAAAAGCTGATCTCGACGCCGTTTGTTCCTAACTGCTTGATTGTCGTCGAGCCGACGACAACAAACAGCAATAAAAAGCTAACCATCTAACTTCCTCGCTTCTTCAATTAACATAACTGGTATATCATCCTTTATTTGATACGCCAGACCACAATTGTGGCATATCAATTCCTCATTCTTTTTGTCGTACTCCAGTTCACCCCGGCACTTGGGGCACACCAGAATATCTAGGAGCTCTCTCTTGAGCATAAAACCTCCCGAGGTTCCAGAGCAACGATCTTATCCTTGATGGATAGGAAACCCAGGCTAAGAAACCCGAAACTATAGAACAGCAAAAACGGTATAAGTATCAATTGGAGATTGACGATCACATATACAAGAGCCGTGAATACATAAATACCGATAAGAATTTCGATGAATGGAACAATTGATTTCGAATCTACCCTGTATCCTCTTAACTCGCCACCCGATTTTGGTGTTCTTCGGAAAACATTCTTGCGGTTGAGCCAGCCTTCAAAGAGGGCGAGCGAATTCGACACAGAAAGACCCATGCTGTAAGCCACCACACCGGCGATAAAAGGTATGCGGCGTCGATAATCCGGGTATAATTCGCGCTGCGAAAGAAAATACAAATACGGATATCCTACTGCTCCGATCGTAAAAAACGATGCGAAAACAAAGTATCCGTTCGCGACTATATTCTCGACTTTGAAGTAAACAATGATGGGTGAGAACAATGCCAGTCCAAGCAACGCTAGAAAATTAACGTGACAAGTCAGATGGACAAATGCTTCATACTTCGCAAGCTTCCCCATTCTTGCACGGAGAACCTGTGATAATAACTTGCGCGCAACCTGAATAGTGCCTTTTGCCCATCGGTTCTGCTGTATCTTGAAACTTTCTGCACTGGCCGGCAGTTCACCAAGAACCGAGAAATCATCCCGGAATCTTATCTTCCAACCTTTCAGCTGTACCCGGTAGGACAGATCGAGATCCTCGGCGAGCGTGTCGCTATGCCATCCGCCCGCATCCGCTATCGCTTCCTTACGCCATATACCGCATGTCCCGTTGAAATTTATGAAGAAACCGGCGTTGAAACGCAGCGTCTGCTCCATCGCAAAATGATTGTCGAGGCCAATTGCCTGGGCACGAGTAAGTAGCGAATCATCGTGATTGAGATGTGCCCAGCGGGACTGGACACCAGCAACCATTGGTGAATCAAACTCCGGCAGCAATTCCTTAAGGAAATTTGGCGACGGCACAAAATCTGCATCGAATATCGCAATGAAATCACCTTTTGCCCTGGACAAACCATACTGTAGCGCACCGGCTTTGTATCCTTCACGCGAGCCACGTCGTATGTGGTGAATATTGAAACGCTGCTTGCGGTACTCGCTCACCAGGCGCGCCACTATATCACAGGTTTCATCGTTCGAATCGTCGAGCACTTGAATCTCAAGCTTACTCTTGGGATAGTCGAGTTCGATAACGCTCTTGAGAAGTCGGTGCACGACGAATTTCTCATTATATATGGGTAGCTGCACCGTGACATTCGGGTATTTGACCAGTCTTTTAACCTTTCTCTCCGGGCGGTGCCTGAATTTGTAGTATAAATAAAGGAGCACGAATGAATGTAAAGAATAAAAAAAGAGTACTACCAGCAGGATGGTATATAACGTCAATATTATATTAATCAACGCCGCGCTCCGCCTGAAGCTTTCACTTCATAGCCCCCCAACGGCTGCAGAATATAAGCCCGCAGGATTTCCATTTCGGTATATTGCATTTCGGGATATAAATCTATTCTATCCGACTTTACCAGGGTGTCAAGAGTGGCGGTAGCCACCAGGGTACTGTCAACCTCGAGGGCAACCATGCGAGGCAGTAAACGCTTCCCCCGTAGCTTCAGAGACATATAGAGAGCCGAACTCCTGTCAAACCGTATTTTCACGTCCTTTATATCGCGATCAGCCGCCAGCCGTTCAGTCAGAAAAAGAGGCTTCTGCACATCGCCCTTCAAATAGCCGATTCTACCGGCATCTTTTCGCTCGTCGGTCACTGCGTAAAGTGCCATTCCACCCGGCTTTAGAAATTTTGCGGCATCTTCGAGCCCATAGTGAAGAGGAAGTTGCAGCAGAAATCCTTCACCATTCTCTCGAAGCCGATAGTCCAGCGAGAGTAATTCCAGCCTCCTCTCCAATGACCCCATACCTTCACGTTTTTCGATCTCTGGCCTGATCAGATATTCACGTTTATCCTTTGTTGGCGCCTTTATCTCTTTCGTTGAGTTATAGTCGAAGATTTGAGCAGTCCAGTAGGTCGAGGAATCCGGTAGACCCGCCCAGATAAAATCGGGCAGAAAATTATCGGGAGATATTGTGATCTTGCCAACCATTTCCTTACGCCGTTCAGGGTCGAGAAACGGGATATTTGCCTTGAATACGTACTCGTAGCCTTTACCTTTGCCCTCATAGTCGAACTTGCTGGTAGACAGGATACGTGTGATCTGAGTGAAAATATCTGATTCTTCTCCGCGTGAGACCTGCTCCCAGGCCCTGTCCTTTTTAGAATACTCGATATCCCCCAAACCAATATATTCAAATTCCTGCTCACCGCCTTCACCGTACCACGTACCTGAAAGCTTTTCCCCCTCACCAATTACGCAAAAGCCTATCCCTTCCACACGTATGAATCTCAGCTTCGCTTCGTATTCATAGTTGAAAGAAATCTGGTGCGTGAAATTCGAGAGCCACTGATTGATATCATTTTCGGGATCTGGTATATACTTAACATATCTTGCACAAGTCACAGAAACTAACAGCCATGAACCCGTGCAAAATGCAAAAACCAGAACTCGCGAACATGCAAGCAGTTTATTGCTCAGGTATCGCATGTGAAGCACTACCAATATTAGCTGGATTCGAATGAAAATCAAGAGCCACACCGACTCACGGCACACAATACAACGTTGGTTTTGTTAGTGTCGTTATTTTCGTTAATATCGTTAATTTCGGTACGGAATATTTCGAATTGCGAAATGCGAATTGCGAATTTACAAAGACAGTCCTCGATGCGTTCATCTCATCACTTACTCAAACCACAACGCTCGTACCGTGTCATTGCGAGGGGTCGGCCGTAGCTTCAGCGATGGCGGACGACGCGGCAATCTCCGACAGTAAAGGATCGTTAATTCCGTTACTATCGTTGTTCCCGTTTGAACTGGATGCGAACTTCTGCATCATCTTGCATAGCAAGAAGTTATACGAATACGATCTACGAATCACGAGTACGAACCCGTATCCTAACCTCAATCATTAGTCGATTTTGTACCTGGGTTCTTGTCAGAAACGATCCATCGCCCACCGGGCGGTTTGTGCAAGTACTGTGTCACTGTCTCTGCAATACTTGTTGAGCAGCGGTATTGTGGTCTTTTCACGGATATTACCAAGGGCGATCAGTGCGTTTCTCTTAATCGCCTGGAAGTTGACCCAGCGCGCTGCCATCTGGTTACGCGCATACCTCTGCCGGTACTCTCTCTCAGACATCGACAGTATCTGCTGGAGTGATGCCGAAGGTCCGACATGTCCGACCTTCGCACGAACAGGCTGTGCCTCGACTTTTTGATTGACTGGGCACTTGTCCTGGCAATCAGTACAGCCGTACAGTCGGTTGCCCCATACCCTGGCGATGTCATCGGGTAACACGCCATGCCAGTTAGTCAGTGCCTGGATGCATCTGCGGCGATCAATAACATACGGCTCTATGATTGCCTGGGTCGGGCATGTATCAATACAAATGGAACAATCTGCGCAGTCACCCCTGTTCGGTGGATCTGGATGGATTTCGATATCGGTGATTATCTCGCCGAGCACGATCAAGGAACCAAAGCGACGATTTATGATAAGACTGTTTTTCCCGTAATATCCGATACCGCTACGTTGGGCAATTGGTTTTTCTGCAATGTGCTCGTTTGAGAGTACTACAGACGTTGCCATGTATCTACTTTTCAAAACGCTGGCGAACTTCTGCAGGCGTTCCTTCAGGTCGGCATAATGATTACGCCAGGTATAGCGGGCAATCAACCCGTGTGGTTCACCTGCTGCATTACTCTCAGCTCGCTCGTTGGTGAGGTAGCACTGGCAAGCTGCGATGATCGATCTTGCTTGGGGTAAAACCGTTCTAACATCGCAGAAATCATCGATATTCCTCAAGTGCCAGTGTTCGCTGTCGAGGTATAACCCATCCTCAATTTGTTGCTTGATACGGAAGGCGGCATCAATGAACGGGTCCGGGGTTGTGATCTTAATTGCATCGATGCCAAAGTCAGACCCAATCGTTCGGATTATCTGGGCATCGATCACAGCAGAGAAATTTTGAATCTACTTAAGTAGTATTCCCAGAGGAAAGAATACGAGATAACCAACGATAAGAAGAATTGGAGCGAACACGATGTCTCCGGCCGCGAGCAAAATGAATCCCACAACGACCAGAATCAGTCCGACCCCAAAGAAAATCATGTTCTTCTGTGAGAACTTGACGGTGGCAATAATTCCTTCCCGTTTTGCCGGTTTATCTTTCTTGATCTTCTGTTTTTTCGCCATTTCTTACTCCTTCGCTACCCCGATGTCTGGATTTTTCGGGGTCGCCCGAGAAATTTAATACGCGCATGACTAGCCTTCACTCTTTTCTGACATCTGCCAGCTTGATGAATTCTCCGTCTTCTATCTTATAGACGCCGAGAATTTCCGTGCCGCGCAAGGTCTCACCAATCAAACGCGGAAGATTTGACCGTTCATAACTGCTAATAGATCTTAACTGTAGAAGCACCGTATAGAAACGCGCCGTGAATTCGTTAATTGGAAGGCCCGAGGATGTCAGTTGTTTTGATATCGTTTCATCAATTGCAGATGGTGCAACGAATACCGAACCTTCCACATACTTCTCACCAAGACGCGGTACCCTCTCACTCTGAAAAGCTTCGGTGCCGAGGAGAGTTATTTCCTCAAGACCATAGTAAGCCACCTGGGGTGCCGCATTGATGATCATATCTGTATCCATGGCTAAGAAAAGCGCCCCGGGTTCCTTCTTCTTGATCGCCTCCAATTCCTTTTGCATGGTTATCGAATCCGCAGGGAAACTGACCATAGCGACGACCTCGCGGTTGTTTCGCACCACCTCCTGCGCAAATGCGTTGGCAATAACGCGGTGGCGGCTTTCTTCAGGAAAGAGAACCGCGAATCTGTTCAATCCCATATCATACATGCTGTACCGGGCTAACATCCGCGCCTGATTCTCATAGGATTGCCCACGCGTGAAAACGAGCGGGAGCGCTTCAAAACGCCCTTCAGTGCTCATGGGCAGTATGATCGGAATGGCTTTCCCGAAGGCGAAACCACATAATGTGAATGCCTCGAAAGAACTGACTGGCGCGATCAGGAAATCGACACCTACTTCCTCGACAAGTCTTGCCGCGGCCAGGGCTGCATCTATGGGATCAGATTTCGTGTCCAGAACATGGAGTGAAAAAGGAAGCATCTTGTTCTTTTCGAATGCCCTGACAACAGTGAGCAAATTCTGTCCGATATTCGAATATTTCCCCGTAAGCGGCAGCAGAATACCTGCTCTGCCAGTGGCTTCTCCAAGGCTGATAAATCTCTTGTATTCTTCTGCTTCATACAAATACCGGGTCTCTGGAAAGCGTCTGACCAGCAGGTTGAAATCACGTTCTGCTTCTTCTTTCTTACCTTTTTGTGCCTCGGCTTGACCAAGGTGATACAGTATGTGTTCATCGATATCTTCAGCCATGAAGATCCGGTGTAACTTTTCGAGTTCGGCAATCGAAAGGTCCGGAAGCATCTCAAGAATCCGTTCGAATGCCTTCTGTCTACCCGACGAATCTTCGGCCTGAACGTAGTACTTGCTCAGGTAGTATGCTGCCTCATAGTCTTCGGCAAGGTGGAAATACGATTCACCGACCAGAGACATCGCGTTGAGGTAGTACTTGGAATTAGGAAATTCCTTTAGGTATTTTTCTCCAAAGGAAACTGCATTCTTGAACCGGGCCAATTTGTACTGGCAGAATGACCCGAGGTACAGTGCCGGTTCATACGATTCAGTCCCGCTGTATTTTTCGACAACCTCCTCGAAGGCAACAAGCGCATTACTGTAATCCTTGCGCTTGAAATAATCATTGCCTCTTTCAAAAGTGACCGCAGCTATTTCCGCTACTCTTTGTGAATCCATATCGGCTGCACCTTTGGGTCTTATGTAAGCGCAACCAAGCAGCAGAAGGAAGATCAGTGGAAGGAATATTGTTCTTTTCATTTTCTCAATATTAATCAAAAAAATTGCCATGTCAACGGGCAAAACCACGATTGCGAAACTCACAAAAGACGTTAATTCCGTTGGGTCCGTTATTTTCGTTAATACCGCTATGACGACGAAGC
The DNA here is from genome assembly GCA_029858255.1 of candidate division WOR-3 bacterium. Classification (NCBI taxonomy): domain Bacteria; kingdom Pseudomonadati; phylum Caldifarciminota; species Caldifarciminota bacterium. The sequence goes on from JAOUFJ010000020.1 coordinate 17,177, forward strand.
GAATTGCGAAATGATCTCGTTCCTCGTGCTTCGTAGGTCGTATTCGTATCTTGCATCGAGTGCCAAGTGCCAAACGCGAATAACGAGAATAACGGAATTAGCGGGAGTAACGAAAGTAGCGATCGTGCCGATGAACGAATTCTTGACTTCTCGCAGTTATATTCATATAATCCAACATGCTTGAAGATAACAATGCAAAAGAAAAAGACACTGGACAGCAGGAAGCGCCAAAACTACTCGACGAGCCGATCAAGATGAAAGAAATCGTCTATATGATGATACTATCGCTGGAAGGAAAAGCATGGGCATATCTCGATAAAGTAGCACATCCAGAAACTCAGAAACATCTAAAAGACGCCGGAGAAGCAAAGGTAGCGATAGATGCCATCGATGCACTCTACAAGGTCATCGAACCCGTGCTTGAACAGGCTGACAAAAAAGATATTCAGGTTCGCCTTGCCAACCTGAGACTGAATTTTGCCAAAGATTAGAATCTCTGCCTCGCCGCGCCGATATCTGATTGCTGTTGGATCGCTTTCAATAATACTTGCGATCTATCTCTACACACTCTGCCCTGATGTCTATTTGATAGATTCAGGCGAATTGGCTGCGGTTTCCTTCACCCTGGGCATTGCCCATCCCACTGGCTATCCATTATACACGCTGATATCGTACTTCTTTGCTCACTTGCCTGGAGAACCTATATCGTACCTTAACCTGCTTTCAGGCTTGTTCTCAGTCGCAGCTGCCGCATTCCTTTACGCACTCGCACGTCGTGTAACGGGCAGCAAAATTGCGCCGGTTCTCACCGTCTCAGTATTCGCTTTTTCTCCCATGATCTGGCGCACATCCATCACAAATGAGGTACACGCGCTTACAGGATTGTTTGCTGTTCTGCTGCTTTTTCTCGCCTACCGGTGCGACAATGACCGAATACTATACCTCATCATGTATCTAATCGGTTTGAGTCTGACAAACCACATGATGATCGTATCCCTCGCTGCGCCAATCTTCGTTTACATTCTTATCATTCATCGCCCAAGCCTCGCCAGGATATCGATCGGAATCATGTTTCTGTTACTGGGTCTTACCCTGTACTATTACCTCGTAGCGCGTACGAATGGGGGGGCAAAACTGGCATGGGGGAATACCATGAATCTTGAGCGTCTGTTCTGGCATGTAAGCGGAAAACAATACCGCGTGTGGATGTTTACACTCTCGCCGGCAGAAGTAATCAAGAACCTTATTAACGGCGGCCGGATCCTTGCCCGTAACTTCTTGTATCTTTTCACCATACCTTCCCTTGTCGGCTTTTACGTATTATACAGGGAAAACCGCCGGATATTCTGGCTGTTATTGATTATTCTCACACTCAACGTACTGTACACCATCAATTATTCTATTCCAGACATTGAATCCTACTACATACCAACATTCATTGTGTTAGTAATCAGCTTCACCTACGGGATAAAGCAACTAGGCAAGTATCTGAAGAATGCTGTCGTCCTGACATTGGCTCTGGCGATTCCGGTCATTAATTTCGATTCCTGTACGCTCAGAGGTAATACCTTCGGCATGGACTTCGGTCAGGCCCACACTCTGATGCTCCCTTATTCCAGCCTTTTGATCACACCTTACTGGGATATATACGCGCCTCTCATGTATTCCCGAGAGATCAACCGAACAAGAGAAGATCTCGTGGTCATTGACAAGGAATTACTTCGACGCACATGGTATCTTATATACCTTGAGCGTGAGTATCCCGTTTTCTACGCAAAAGTGGAATCATCTATTGATGCCTATCGTCTTGAACTTGAGAAATTCGAATACGGACGGTTGTATAAACCACAGACAATACAAGCGAGATACGTCGAAATGCTTGAGAGCTTTATCGATGCCAAAATAGAGGAAGGTGTATACTTCTGTTCCCCGTGGCCTGATTATGACTTTGATGCTGTCAAACCGCAATACCTAAGAATACCGTTCGGGCTCGTCCACAGAATCGTACGCGGCACGCCGTCAGTGCATTTCGATTTCGACGAATTTGACCTCAAGCGCCCGCCAATAGTAAATGATGAACGGGTTCGATATAACTTGTTAATAGTACGTAATATGCTGCGCCAAAACCTTGGATACTTCCAGGCAACCGGTAACCAAGAACAAGAAGCAAAAGTACGTCAACTCTTGAAATCTTTCTAGACGTAACGTTAATTTCATTAATCTCGTTACTATCGTTATTACGGCTGGATACTTGATTCTCGACTCAAGGTACGAATACGATTTACGAAACACGAATACAAGATATCCAAGTTCGCTCTGTCGGTATAGCGGTATCAACGAAAATAACGGACCTAACGGGAATAACGAGATTAACGTCTTTTGTCAATTTCGCATTTACCATATCGTTCATGTCTTGACAATCCTACGCTCAAGTCTATAATTTGAGATGAAAAAGGCGGTCGTTGCGCTCGGCGGCAATGCAATCTCTTCCACTGGCAAAGAGGATATTCATGAACAATTCGCCAATACACGCAGTAGTCTTGAAGGGATTGTCGAACTAATACAGGAAGAATACAAACTCGCAATAACCCACGGCAATGGTCCCCAGGTCGGCAATGCTTTGCTCCGTGTTGAAAGAACAAAACAGGACATCCCTGCACTGCCGTTAGGCGTTATAGTTGCAGACACTGAAGGCGGCATGGGTTATATGATCGAACAGAGTCTGCAGAACAGGCTCATGGCCCTTGGCATAAAGCGCGATGTTGTAACAATTGTCACTCAGGTCATTGTGGACCCTGATGACCCGTCAATCATAAACCCAACAAAGTACATTGGCCCTTTCTATACGAAGAAACAGGCCGAGAGTCTCGCAGAAATGTTCAATTGGGTAGTTAAAGAAGATTCAGGACGCGGTCATCGCCGGGTTGTACCGTCTCCAATACCCAAAAGAATTGTCAATCGGACCACAATTCAAACACTGGTTGATCTGGGAACAATTGTCATCGCGGCTGGCGGCGGTGGCATACCTGTGTACATCGAGAACGACGGGTCCTACGAGGGTGTCGATGCGGTTGTAGACAAAGACCGTGCCTCGGCTGTTCTCGCACACGATATAGACGCCAGAACCCTGCTTTTTCTTACGAATGTTGAATGCGTATATATCAATTACAAGAGAGATGACCAGCGGCCACTGACGGTCATCAGCGCCGGCGAAGCAAGAGATTATCTAAAGAATGGTCAATTTCCGCCGGGAAGTATGGGGCCGAAAATTGAGGCCGCAACCAGCTTCCTGGAAAGCGGCGGAAAGGAAGTAATCATCACCTCACTTGGCAAAGCCAAGGAGGCGATTTTAGGTGACGCCGGTACTAAGATCGTGAGATAGTTTATTCTATAACAGAACAGGCCGCCACATCGCGGTCATCACGGCACTCGAAATACCGCCTACAATAAAGTAGATTACGATCATCACAATAAGGGTTACGACAAAATAACCGACCAGCTTATCCCTGGGAGTCTCCATCATAACCGGCATACCGATGTACAACAAATAAAAGGAATAGAGACTTATAAGGAAAACGAGTATGCCCAATGCAGGCAGTATATTGAGGATACCAGCTATGAACATCGGTGTTGAAGAATAGACGGCCAGTTTATATGCATTGACACCGCTCTGTTTGGAACCGAATGATGGTGCTAACGCGTTAATGACCAGACCCTCGATGTAAAGAGCCACGAGTATCAGTACATACCACACGATTGCCCAGACAAGCGCGTAGGTGAATGGTATCCTAAAGAGCCCGGTGATTGGCCCAAAACTCTGACCAATCAGAGTGAACCCTAGGAAACCGGCAAGTGCAGGGAGCGCAGCCAGAATCATTGCATAACCAGTAAAGACTTGCCCGATTGTCGTGGATTCTGCCTTGATCTGAGGCCATGCATCCTTTGGTTTGAAGATTATATCTTTAATACGTTGAATCATACTACCTCCTTTTCCCACCTTACTTTTTGCGAATAGAAGTGCTGACCAAGAACTATATTTTGATCTTCTCGGCTATGTCACCCAATACTGGTATCTTCCAGTATTGTCCCTGAAGTGACTTCACCATCCCAATTATTGCCAGAATAATCCATACAATGCTGCCGACCGGTCCGATGATGAACCAACCTATAACAGGTATATAGCTCAGCAACCAGACGAGCACTGCAAAGGCGAAAAGCACCAATCCCTGTTTCCCGTGAAACAGGGCGAATTTGTTATCTTTCTTACCGAGCAGAGGTACTAAGAATAGAATCCACCAGTATCCAATAAATGCCCATATCTTGCCGTCTTCAATCTCTTTGTTGGCCTCTGGCATATCTCCTCCTTTGTCTTAAGTATAACACTAATATTGCGAAAGTCAATAATCCGTTCAACATGCTGGATTGATACTCGATCCTTGATCCTGGATACTCGATTCGAAACAGGACCGTGATTGCAGCGTAGCGTGTCTTCAGGAGCGAAGCGACATGACTCCAGCGTGAGCATGTCTTCAATCCGCGCGGCGGATGTGTCTTCAGTTCTACGTGGGTAGTCCCGGATCCACAAATACTACCTCTTCTCTCATCAACATAACAGCTCCTGGTTTCCCTTTTTTGTCTTTCTTCAAATACTTGCGCTGCGTGTAGGATACAGGCACATTCCGTTGTGTTCTTGCCTTGCTGAAATAAGCCGCAATGGCTGCTGCTATTCTTATCTCGTCCTTCCCGGGACGCTGCCTTTTTGGTATATTCGGTCGTAGTATCGTATGCGCGCCCTCTACACCCCGTGCATGGAAGAAATAATCACCGGAACGCGCTTGTTGAAAGGTCAATTGATCATTGCTTCTTGCACTCTTACCAACAAATACCACTGATCCAGAATCAAGATTGAATTTGTGAAACGGTTCGCGCTTGAGTGTCGTTTTGCCGGTTTCTTTCTTCTCACGCACTATCACACCCGGTTTTTTTCCTACGGCAGCCATTTCCTTTTCCAAGCTGACGAGCTGCTCCCGAAGCCTGGGCTGTCCCCTTTTTTCCTTCTTATACTTCAAGAAATATTTCTGCGCGTTTGCCTGCGGAGTCAGGCGCGGGTCGAGTTTCACGGTTATACTTTTTCGCGTATATGGACTCTGGAGTTCGACCGATAAATGTCCCTTTTTGACCTCTGCCATATTCGCCAGGATCAGTTCGCCACACTCACGAAAAAACTCTATCTCCTTCATCGGAAGCAGTTTCTTCTGTAGCCGACTGATACGTCTTTTCAGCCTTCTTATCTGCAGACGCCGCTCCTGCTCAGCATGTTTGTCATCAGTCTCCTCAGAGAATTGCATGATAGCATGTTTGAAGAGTTCATCGAGACTGCTGAATTCTGTCGCACCATCGTCTGCAAAAAGACTTATGCAAAGAGGTTGAGAAGAAACCAATCTAGGACACGCAGCCTTCCCCCGCACAATGGATTGCAGTATTTTAAGGTTCTTTGCATCCAGGAATTTGGCCATTCTTATGTCAATCCCCTCGATATTCTTCACCATACTTTCAACATTCATATTTGCGATATCTTCCTCACCGAAATCAAGGATAGAAGATTTGGGTTCTTTCTCAATGAAGCGCGTGAAAATATTTTTCTGCCAGGACCCAACCCTTACGCTGAAATTCGGCGCTTCATGGTAAAAGGACACGATGATTTCCATACTTTCCCTGCCCGGAAAAGGTTTTTCCAGGATCATCCTCATGACGGGCGCGAAACTATCCTGTAAGACATCAACAACCCTGCATGCCTTCACGACATCGGCGACGGCCTTCAGTGGTTCGTAGCCACTTACTACATTCTTAGCCAGAAACATACCGAGCGTAGTAGGATGCAGCGATACAACAAGAGAGTGCTGATTGAATATTATCTGGATGATCCTACGTCTTATCTGTATGTCTTCGATGTGCTTACCGATTAATTTGTCTCGGATTTCTCTAAGCAGCAAGTAAAGATATATCCCGTTCATATCATGCGACAAAGGTTGCGTTAGTTTGCCTGACAGACATATTTTTTGTCAATGCAGCGATCCCCGCAATTGTATTATCGCGCCGAGTATTCCCGCAGGTAATCCAATACTGCTTGCATGTCTTCAGGAAGAGGTGCCTCGAGGTGCATCTTACGTTTGCTGCCAGGATGTACGAAATCAAGTTCGGCAGCATGTAGTGCCTGCCGGTCAATCAAACCCAAGATGCCCTTGAAAACGGGCAGCTCTTCACTTTTTCGAATAACACCGGGGCTGCGACCACCGTAATCCTTGTCACCAACTATCGGACATCCTATATGCTTAAAATGAACCCTGATCTGATGGGTCCGGCCGGTTATGAGGACAACACTCAAGTGGGTTGCGATTCGAAAACGTTGCTCCACGGTAAATTTCGTCGTGGCGAGCTTTGAGGATAGAGGTGTTACCGTCATTTTCTTTCTGTCCAAACCACTGCGCCCGATCGGTGCTTCGATCACTCCTTCTGGCAAACCCGGGTAGTTCCAGCAAATGACTTCGTACTTCTTCCTTACCTCCCGCCGCTCAATCGCACGGCTCAACGAAGTCAACGCGCTGTCGGTCTTGGCGAATATTATCAAACCAGTAGTATCCTTATCCAAACGATGCAGTACACCCGGACGAATTTTGTCACCGAGGGTGGGCAACTGGCCACAATGATGGAGTAAGGCATTGACCATTGTGTGTTGAAAATTGCCTCGCGCGGGATGCACGACAATACCTTTGTGTTTGTTAACAATGATAATCTCACTGTCTTCATGGACAATATCCAGGGCAATCTCCTCGGGCTGCATCTGAGGTACCACGTGAACCTGAAAATGCACGCTGATCTCATCACCGGTCTTCACCCGGTACGAACTTTTCACCGGACTATTGTTGACGAGCACTTTACCGGTGCTGATGAGTTTCTGGGTGAGGCTTCGTGACAGACCTATGCCTGCGCTGATCAGGTACTGATCGATGCGCCGCCCCTTCTGCTTCTCGGCGACGACACGGGAGAATTCCTTAGATTCTTCTTGACTCAAGGACTTCTTTCTCCATAGCTATTATCTTCTGAACCCCGTAATAACCAAGATCCATCAACTCATCAAAACGCTTTCGTGCAGCCGGCATCTTCTCCGCGGTCGCCTGCACCTCGATGATTTTACCGCGGCCTGTCATCACCAAATTCATATCGACTTCAGCGCTACTATCTTCCTCGTAATCAAGATCCAGCATGGACTGACCTTTGACAATACCCAAACTCACGGCGGCGACATAATCGAGAATTGGCGACTTGGTGAATTGCCTGTTGACCATCATCTTGGCGACCGCGCTGTACAATGCAACAAAAGCGCCGTTAACCGCCGCTGTCCTCGTTCCACCGTCTGCTTGTATCACATCACAGTCAATAATGAACGTCCGCTCCCCTGCGAGACGTAGATCGAAAATCGGGCGCAGCGAACGTCCTATGAAACGACGAATCTCCTGTGTCCTTCCGCTTAACCGACCGGTATGCGCTTCGCGGAGTGTCCGCTCATGTGTCGCAAAAGGCAGCAGAGAATACTCGGCCGTCAACCAACCACTGCCCCTGCCGATCAAGAAGGGAGGCACCCGATTATCTATGCTGACCGCACACAAGACACGCGTGCGACCGGCCGAAACCAAACATGAGCCAGCGGGATATTCGAGATAGTCAAGTTCAAAAGTCATTTTACGCAACGCATCAACACTCCGGTCGTCACGTCTCATTTCTTCTCCTTTCACTCATTGTCCAGTGAACGCCAGCAAACTCTGACTCACGACAATAAGCGAATTCACTTTGCACGACTCCTCAGGGAAACACGAGAGAAGTTCTTCATTGGCTCACCCAAAAAGCGTTCACCTATTTCTTTGTAATTCATTGAAAGGTCGGTCAGGTAAATGGCTGTGCTGCCCGTACCCCTGGGGTTCTCCATATCCAATTCCTTCAAACTCTTCGCCAGTTCTGAACCTACTTCAGCCGATGCATCCACGTAGTTGATATCGCCCATAATTGCTTTGATTGCCTTAAGCAAGAGCGGATAATGGGTGCATCCCAGGAGTAATGTATCAACATTATCTTTCTTGAGCGGCTCAAGGTATTCCTGAGCAACAAGCCTCGTGACCTCATGATCGAGCCATCCTTCTTCTACCAAGGGCACGAACAGCGGACATGATCGGCCCAATATCTCAGCCTGTGCGCCTTCCTCCTTGAAAGCCTTCTCATAAGCACCGCTATAAATGGTCAGCGATGTTCCAATTACACCGATCTTGCCGGTCTTCGCCACGTGCATTGCCCTGCGAACGCCTGGACGTATTACACCGATCACGGGTATTGAGAATTCCTTTCTGATCATATCGAGCGCTACTGAAGCAGACGAATAGCACGCTATGACTACATACTTTGCACCGCGATCAACCAGGAATTGAGTGTCCTCAAGTGAAAATTGAATTATAGCGTCGATTGATTTGGTTCCATATGGCAAGCGCGCCGTATCTCCCAGATAGATAATGTCTTCACGGGGTAGGATCTTTCTTACTGCTTTCACTACGGTCAATCCGCCAATACCTGAATCAAAAATTCCAATGGGACTTTCCATCAATTGTTCAACCTCCTCTCGTAATCTTCGATATAACTCTTTATGCCTCGATATATGCAGAAAGCCAGTTCTTTCTGGAAATTCTTCTGTCGCAGCATTTTCTCTTCGGCAGGATTAGAAATGAATGCGCATTCAACCAATACAGCCGGCATGAAGGCACCATTAAGAACATAGAAACCTGCCTGTTTCACTCCTCTTGAAGGTATTTTCAGGTGTTTCTCTGCAGAGATCTGGATATTCTCGGCAAGATGATTCGATTCGTCCAGGAAGGCGCTTTGTGCAAGGTCGTATAGGATGAAGCTAAGGTCACCATTGGGCATCACAAGGTTATCGAATTTGAGCGAAGCATTCTCCAGTGCGGCGACTGCTCGTTCCTCGCTGGTTTTCGCGTCCGACAGGAAGTACGTTTCGAAGCCACTTCGCGGTGCGCCCTTCAAATGCGCATTGCAGTGTATGCTCACAAAGATATCTGCAGCGTTGCGATTTGCTATGTTGGTGCGTTCCTTCAGCGAAAGATAGACATCCCGGTCGCGGCTCAGAATGACTCGTATCTTAAGAGAATCTTCAACGACATCTCTCAGCATTTTGCATATTGCCAGGTTGACATCCTTTTCGTACAAACCCTTCTTACCCACCGCCCCAGGATCAATGCCTCCATGACCCGCGTCGAGGACGATCAACGCCACCTTCTTACTCACCTTGTTGAAGAATACGACTTCATCGTCCCTCTCGATAACCGAATTGACGCCCTCCAGGGCCATCTCTATAGAAGTGTACGTGTTGTGCGGCGTGAGTTTCGCGTCAGTCACTGCGCCCTTTGGTTTGAGCGTTGGCTTTTCTTTGTAGATCCCGTCGATCTCTATTATTGCCAGTCGTGTCGAGAAACGAACATCAAAATCGATATATCCAGTCCAGGTAAACTTAACAACGGTCGAATCAGCCCGGGAAAGCAATGAAATCTTGTTGATTATTGGTATTTCGGTCACACTTTTGATAAAAATCAGTTTCTCGAAGGCGCTGCCCAGCGTCGTGGTGATCAATTGTACGGGGAAATAGACCTCGCCGTTTCGGTAGACCGGGGCAAAAGGCAAATGATAGTAGTGATTGCCATATTCTATTGTCCTTATGTCCGGAATGAGCAAAAACCTGCGGCCTCCTTGGGTAAGATGAAGCTGCTGGGTGGTATTATCCATGATATAGCCAAGACCCAATAATTCGGCAACAGACTTAAGAGAAACGTAATCATGCAGCTCGAATCTCTCGGGCTCGAGTACTATGCTTGTTTCTTCATACGTAAGCCTGTACTTATTCGGGACAAAACATAACAATGAAAGCAGCAGCAATGTCATCGCAGCACTTTCCTGGCTTTGGCAATCTTTCTTTCTTCTTCTTTTCTGAGTATCTTCTCTTTCTTGTCATACAGGCGTTTGCGCCGGCACACGCCAATCTGCATTTTGGCATATCCCCTATCTGTAAAATATATCTTAAGCGGGATCAACGTATTTCCGCGCTGCTGCACCAAACCGTACAGCTTCTTGATCTCCTTCTTATTCAGAAGAACCTTCCGCTTTCGTTTTGGGTCTAACTTGCCTGTACTGCTATACTTGTAATTCGTAATGTGCAAATTGAATACGTATACTTCACCATCGCTGATATGACCATACGCATCACTTATCGACACCATTCCCTGGCGTAGAGATTTCACTTCACTGCCAGAAAGCACCAGTCCTGCCTCGTATGATTCAAGAACGTGGAAATCATGCAGTGCCTTGCGATTATTAGCCACAATTTTCACGGACGATTATAACGACAACCAATCGCTAAGTCAAGGGAATGCGGCAACGGTGAGCACGGTACCGGATGAGCTTGTGAAATGTCGCCTCCGATTTATGAATTCAACGGGTGTTGATGCCCAAACGAGGAAATATTGACAACCGCATTGTTGACAAAAAAAGAATTCTGGTTATATTAAACTTAATGATTTCCTTTGATAAGGTATCAAAGATCTATCAAAAGGATTGGGTCGCGCTTCAGGACATCACTTTCGATGTTGGAAAAGGTGAATTCGTCTTCATTTGCGGTTCAACCGGCGCCGGTAAAACCACGCTTCTTAAGATGATATACAAAGATGAAGAGCCGACTCGCGGTGCCATTAAGGTATTAAACCAGAATCTCAAGGATTTAAGAAAAAGAGAAATTCCTAAATTTCGTCGAAAAATCGGCGTTGTTTTCCAGGATTTTAAACTACTGCAGGACCGTACCCTTGAGGAAAATGTTGCTTTCTCCCTTGAGGTCACGGACACACCACCCCGCGAGATAAGAAAGAAACTCATGGAAACCCTTACTTACCTTCGGCTCAGCCATAAGAAGTACGCTTTTCCTTACCAATTATCGGGCGGCGAACAGCAAAAAGTCGCCATCGCACGTGCTCTGGTCAGGGACCCGTACATATTGCTGGCTGATGAACCTACTGGCAATCTCGACGCAAGAAGCTCCGAAGATATAACAAACATCCTTCTCGATATCAATTACAGAGGCACAACGGTTCTCATGGCGACCCATAGCATCAGTCTCGTGAAGAAAATGAAGAAAAGAATGCTCAGGATCGAAGATTGCCGTCTTGTTCAGGATAAATAGAGATGTCTCTACGCATTGGCATAAGAGAAGGTGTCCGGACAATAACGCGCAACGCTTCTCTCTTCTTGTTATCGCTGCTGGTTGCCGCCATATCGCTATTCTTGTTGGCACTATTTTCGCTGGTTACGGTAAATCTATACAAATCGATCGAACTCCTCGATGAAAAGATCGAGATAATTGTTTTTCTCGACAGAACCGCCAATGCACAGAGCCTTAAAGAAAATATCGAAAAGATAAATGGTGTCGATCAGGTAATTTATGTCTCCTCAGAACAAGCGCTTGCGGATCTGAAAAACGAGCTGGAGGATACCGAAGAGATATTGAACGTCTTCGAGGAAAATCCTCTGCCTGCATCATTTCGCGTAAAATTAAAAAGCAGTTTTCGTAATGCTCAAGGGCTAGAAGAGATTAGCGACAAGATCATGCTGCTATCAGGTATAGAAGAAACACTGTATGGTGGTGAGCTCGTGGACCAGTTGAAAAAAGTCACCAGGATTATCGTCATGTTTGACCTCGGATTGCTACTCATCATCATATTCTCGGTCATCTTTGTCATTTTCCAGACAATAAAACTTACAATATTCGCCCGTTCCACCGAGATTGAAATAATGAAGCTAGTAGGGGCTTCCAATGGATTCATCGCCGTACCGTTCACGTTTGAAGGCATAGTCCAGGGTTTCGTCGGTGGCATAATTGCCTTCCTGCTGACCTTAGTCACTTATCGCGTAGCAGGATTTTTCTTTGGTAATCTCTATTTTCCGCACTGGTGGTTCTTGCTTGGTACTATAGTAGGTGGAATATTGTTCGGAATCATCGGTTCCGGTATTGCCGTAAGGAGATTTCTAAAATGAAAATACTAATAATTCTCATTTGTTTGTTCTCACAACTTGCCGAGAAACAAGAAGAACTCAATCAACTGAAAACCAAATTGAATACTGTCCGGCAGGAAATCAAGGAACTGGAAAAACAAAAAGTCGGCACACTGACACACATAGATAAAATCGACGAGGGCATCAACCTCACGATTAAATACATCGATGAATTGAACGCCCAGGAAGCTCTCGAAAAATCAAAGGTTGCCGAGTTGGAGATGGAGATCGCGCGCCTCGAATCAAAAATGCGTCTGAAAAAAAGCGATATGCAGACGCGCATTGTCCGCCTCTACAAATGGAAACCGTTCTACAAAATGAACCTTCTCTTCTCCACAAAATCACTGCCCCAGATCCTCTCCTCCTCTTACTATCTGCAGCTTCTCGCAAAGGAAGACCAGCGTGCATTTTTTGAATTCGAACAAGACTGGAAGCGCTACCTCCTGGATAAAGAATTGCGAAAAGAATTGATCCTGACACTCGAGGGAAGGAAACGCGACAAGGAAGACGAACTGTCGAAATTGAACGACGAACGTAATAAGAAAAACCAGATCCTCACCGAAGTGGCAAAGAAAGAAGACAAGAAACGCGCGCTCGAAAAGGAATTGAAGAGCGCACAGCGCAAGCTCGAAGAATTGATCGTCTCCCTCGAACGACAGCGCGAAAAAATCAGCACCGGTACAAATTATCTCGAAACGAACCGTGGAAAATTGTCCTGGCCTTGCCGGGGCAATATCGTGACGAACTTCGGGAAGGTCATACACCCGAAGTACAACACAACAACCAAGAATAACGGAATCGATATCAGCACCAACTACGGTGACAACGTCTACGCCGTGGCACCCGGTAAGGTCGTCTACGCAGATCGCTTCATGGGATACGGAAATCTCGTGCTCGTTGATCATCTCGACGGCTATTACTCACTATACGGGCATCTGGCGGAAATGCTGGTCAACACCGGTGACGAAATTACCGGAGGACGTATAATCGGCCGCGTGGGCGAAAGCGGCTCATTATCCGGTCCGATACTACACTTTGAGTTGCGTAAAGACGGCAAGCCTGTCGACCCGATAGCATATTTAGACTAATAGAGCGTTAATTTCGTTAATCTCGTTATTACCGTTATTCCCGTTAACGACAGCGTAGAAAAACTGTCATTGCCAGATTGTAGGGCAGGGCTTTAGCCCTGCGAAAACATACCGCAAACCTGAAGGTTTACCCTACGTCGTGTTGGTATCATCACACGCATAATGGTCTCGATGGACGATACTGTAGTCCGATTCGTTTTTCGAAACCGTCTCTCGCAATCGTATCACTTTTCGTAACCGTAAAACGAACAACGAATCACGGTGTCGTCACAGCGGGATTAGCGAAAATAACGAAACTAACGTCTGATGTTAATTTCGCATTTCGAAATTACTCTTGATGCTTAACATCAAGAATCTTCTGTGCTCGTATAAGGTATGCCGTGTGTGTAATGCCGCGTTCACGCGGTCTCACGCCCTGCAAGCGAACGAGCATTTCGCGCTCGATAATCTCCTTGGCTCGAATGCATTTGAAATTACATGCTGTAAGGGCATCAATTGTTCTTTTAACCTGTTCTACGTTAGGACTCCAGCTGACCAGATGATGGCCGCCCTTCAGTGCCTCGTAAGCCTTAGGCACTATATCCCACGGTTCAGGCACATCTATGAATACCGCGTCCACTTCGGTCTGTGAAAATCCTACCTGGGCAACATCGGCACACGTAAATTCGACATTCCTCTCGTAACCGACATGGGTCAGATTCCTCTTCGCGTTATCGATGAAATCATCACGCCGGTCATAGCTATACACGATACCATCCGGGGCGACCAATTTTGCCAGAACAAGGGTGAGCGCGCCACTGCCCGTTCCCAGTTCTATGACCCGGGACCCGGGACCAACCGAGGTTTCCAGCAGCAAATAGCCAAGGTCTTTTGGATATACAATTGTGGTCGTTCTCTTCACTTTCATCATCAGGTCAGCCGTGCTCGGTTTCAAACAATAGAAATCCCTGCCGAGATGTGTTTTTCCTACAAAGCCAAATGGCTGGCCAATGATTTGATTTAGATGCAGATCTCCGTGATCGGTCGACACTCTCAATCCCGACACGACCTGTACCAAAAACTGCCTGCGGTCGTCGAGATACAACATGACCAGGTCCTTTTCCTTGATGAGGTTCTTCGCTTGCTCGTCCATACTCAGCACAGTATACCGTAAAACAACAAGAAGTCAATTGCTGCAGAAGGTTAATTTCGTTATTCCCGTTGATTCCGTTAATATCGCTACTATCGTTATTCTCGCTATTACCGTTAGTTTCGTTGGGAACCTGACAAACGATACGCAATGCGTGACACGAAATCCGGAACTCGAAACAAGCACAAATGAACAAAATTCAAAACAACAAGGGTAGGGCAGGGACTTAGCCCCGTGGAAACGCTGAGACTGCTTCGTATGCGCTCGCAGTGACAGTTGCCAGCTTATCATTGCGAGGAGCGAAGCGACACGGTTCCGCTTACGGGATCTTCCGCTTTAGCAAGAATTCGCGCTATAGAATGGCGGAACTCGATTTCTCCCTATTAGAATTGTTCGACATGAAAAATCGGGACAATCTCAGTTTTAAACATTCGTGTTTTGAATTTTATATTTGTTTAGAGTTTAGTATTTAGGATTTAGAATTTGGGGTATTGTCAAAACATCAGGTTTTGACAATACCAAGTGCATTTCCTATGATTTCAAACTTGTGCAGACAAAAATCAAGATCCTCTTTGCTGTGTTCAACTGACAGACATAGCCTGATACGTTCTTTTTTCTGCGCCGCAATGACCTGCTCGTCGATCAGTTTTTTGGTGAATTCACCGGCTTCTTCATTGTTACCGAAAACAACGACAGCAAGCGGTGTCTCGCTCACCGTCTTAAATCCCATCTGTTTCAAATTCGTAATGAAATACCGGCTATTCTTCCATATTTTGTTGTACCTCTCCTTGTTTCTGCCAGTCTCCTTTATCATTTCCAGACCCGCAAGATTCACCGCAAGCATGAACTGAGGAGCGAAATCAGTAATGTGTCCAACATTCTCTCTTATTTTGTTGATCATATACTTCTTCGACCCGAGATAGCAGCCGAAGCCTCCCAGGTATTTACTGAAGCTACCAATGTCGATATTGATATCTTCGTATGCATTACATAGATCTACAAAACCCCTGCCCTCACGGCCGAGGAGTCCAAAAGAACTCAACTCATTGGCGACAATTACACACTCATTCTCGTGGGCTATCCTCACTAATTCATTTGCCGGACTGATGTTGCCCAGCCAATCGTATATCCCGTCTACGAACATAACTTTTTCGGCGTGAGCACCGAGCAACCTGCGGAGCTGATCAAGATCTCGGAAATCGTAGTATTCGATATTTCGATACTGTAGTACATTAAGCAAGCTCGATGAACTTTCGTAGTCGACAAAGAACGTGGTTTTCGGGCCAAAAATCGAGACAAGTGCGAACATCATCGAAACCTCGTCCGGGAAAAAGAGCAAAGACTCAAGTCTCTTCACCTCGCGCATGACGCCTTGTAGATTTGCCATTATCTCGGCCCGCGAATCAGTGGGTACAATGCCCCTGGCTTCGATATTCATTCGCGCGGTTTCTCGCAGATATTCACTATTCTTCATATGCAAACAATCCATATGGAGGAAATTTAGATACCGCTTGTTTCCGTACACAAACGACGGTTCAGGCGGAACCGACTCTGGAATCCTGCCTTCCTCACTGAATAGATGTACTTGAAATGGTTTCATGTTACATTCCTACCACAACATTTTTTATACTTCTTCCCGCTCCCGCAGGGACAGGGATCGTTTCTACCGACTTTTTTTGTCACTGTAACTGGTGCAGAACCCTTCTGTCCCGGTGCTGCGGCACCGGCATGAGCTGCCGCCACCTGCGCGCCGACCGGCTCTGGCGCAGCTTGTGGCCCTATGCTGGGTTTATATTCGCGTGTTGGCGTAGGTTGCCGTCTCCTTGCTGCGCCCGGCCTGGGCTGTGCCCGGAACACAAGACCCGACAAATCCCTGGCAAGATCGCGCTGCAATTCATCAAACATCTTGAAAGATTCATGTTTGTATTCGATCAGAGGATCTTTCTGTCCGTATGCACGTAGACTGATACCCTCCCTGAGCGCGTCGAGCGAATACAAATGGTCACGCCATTTTCCGTCAACCGTTCCCAGTATCACAAACTTCAACAATTCATTGAATATCTCAGGATCAAACTCCTGCTCACGCCAGTTCAGTTTTTCTTTCGCCTTATCCAGAAGCATGTCGAGCAGTTCTTCCTGTTTCATCTTCGGGATCTTCTCCCGTGGGATCGTGATATCGGTCACGAATATCAAATTGAACTCGCCTCTGATAGCCTCCCAATCCCACTCTTCTGGATTAGTCTTCGCATCGGTATATTTGTATATGATATCTTCTATCGCGTCATCAAAAAATTTGATTACCCTGTCCTTGAGATTCTTGCCCAAAAGCACGTCATCCCGTATCCTGTATATTACCTCGCGCTGTTTGTTCATCACATCGTCGTATTCCAACAGGTGTTTTCTGACCTCAAAATGGTTTTCTTCAACGCGCTTCTGGGCATTCGCTATGGCTCGCGTCACCAGTGGATGCGTCAACGGCTTCTGCTCCTCTCCTCCGAAACGGTCCATTATCTCGGCAACCCGATCTGAACCAAAAATTCTCATGAGATTATCTTCCAATGAAAGATAGAAGCGGGATGAACCAGGGTCTCCCTGACGTCCACTCCTACCCCGCAACTGGTTGTCAATACGGCGGGATTCGTGACGCTCAGTACCGATGATATAAAGCCCGCAAGGCAAATCCTCCAAACATTCCTTCTTTTCTTCATGCGAGCAGTTAGCACAGTCCTCGTCAAGACACTCGAAACAACACTTTTTGCACTCGACAACACCCTTGCCCAATTTTATGTCGGTCCCGCGGCCAGCCATGTTCGTGGCGATCGTTACCGAGCCAGGTTGCCCAGCCCTGGAAACGATCACTGCCTCACGCTGGTGATGCTTGGCGTTGAGAACTTCGTGTGAAATACCCTTGCGCTGGAGCAATCTGGACAAAACCTCGGAGACATCTACCGAAGTTGTGCCCACAAGGGTCGGTCGCTTCTTCTCGTTCCAGCGGGCGATCTCCTCAACGATCGCATTGTACTTCTCACGCTTGGAGCGGTAAACGATATCTTCGTAGTCTATCCTGCGGACGGGTTCCTTGGTAGGGATCTCGACAACATCCAACTTGTAGATCTGCCAGAACTCGTTGGCCTCGGTCGCTGCAGTACCAGTCATGCCCGCGAGCTTTTCATACATACGGAAATAATTCTGAATGGTGATCGTGGCAAATGTCTGCGTTTCTTCCTGCACTCGCACTCTTTCCTTTGCCTCGATGGCCTGATGCAATCCGTCAGAGTAGCGCCTGCCCGGCATCAACCGGCCGGTGAACTGGTCAACGATTATTACCCGGTCGTCCTGTACTACATACTCAACATCCTTTTCAAAAAGCGAGTATGCTTTGAGCAAGGCCCGGAGGTTCGCCAGGGTCTCGTTCTTCCTGGCATAGTCCTGATAAGCTTTTTCTTTCTCAAATATTTTTTCCTTCGCGGTCAGATGTGTATCCTTATCTACCCCGCCAATCGCCTCGCTCAGATCAGGCAAAACGAACATGCTCGGATCCTTCGGAGAGATAAATTGACGGCCTTTCTCTGTCAGATCCACGATGTTTGACTTTTCATCGATAACAAAGTACAATTCGTCGTCGACCTCAGCAAAGCTCTTGTCCCGCAAATAGCCCAATTCAACCTGCTCAATAAGTTTCTTCACACCCGTTTCCTGTTCGAGCTTCAGCAGCTGTTTATTCTTCGGCGAACCACGGCGTGCCTGCAGCAATTTTACAGCCGCTTCTTTCTCTTCTCCTTCGTCGAGCAGTTTCTTCGCTTCGGCAACCACGCGATTGACAAAAACGGTTTGCGTCGAGTTCAAACGCTGCACGATCGGATTGAGCTCATTGTATGCCTTTGTTTCATGCTCGACCGGACCGGATATTATGAGCGGCGTCCGCGCCTCATCAACAAGAATACTGTCAACCTCGTCGACGATCGCATAGTGATGGCCGCGCTGAACCTTGTCCTCAAACCGCCAGACCATGTTGTCACGCAGATAATCAAACCCGAACTCGTTATTGGTGCCGTATGTAATATCGCACTTATATGCGTTGATCCTTTCCTCCTGCTCAATACCCTGCTGGAGAACACCCACGGTCATACCCAGCGACTCGTACACAGGACCCATCCACTCGCGGTCGCGGCGTGCAAGATAATCGTTGACCGTGATCAAATGCGCGCCCTTGCCGGTCAAGCCGTTCAAATACAACGGCATGGTTGCGACCAAGGTCTTGCCCTCACCTGTCTTCATCTCCGCGATCTTACCCTGATGAAGAACAATTGCACCGATCAACTGGACATCAAAAGGCAGCATATTCCATTCGGTCTCTATATCCACAACCTGCCATTTCTTACCTAGTAGACGTCGGCAGGATTCTTTGACCAGCGCAAACGCCTCAGGCATGACATCATCCAGGGGTTCGCCATCCTGTATGCGTTTTTTGAATTCTTCGGTCTTTTCTGTCAGGTCAACGTCTTTGTATTGCTCGTAAAACGCGTTGATTTTATCAACCGTAGGCCAGAGCTCTTTTAGCTCACGCGTGGTCTTAGTGCCGAATATTTTTCCAAGGACTTTTTGTATCATATTTTCAAGTTAATTATATGGATTAATCCCATATTGTCAACAAACTCCATGAAATTCCTAATGTTTAGACAAAAGAACCGTTAATATCGTTAATCCCGCTAATCCCGTTGGTTTCGTTAATCTCGTTACTACCGTTAATATCGCTAATTTCGGTACGGAATATTTCGAATTGCGAATTGCGAATTTAAGAAACGTTGGTTTAGTTTTGAACGTCTATAATATTATTGTTCGAGCAGGGTCGAGAACTTCATTCCCTCTGAACCTCTGCCGTATGATCTGTCTCCGGCTCTCCGACTCCTCGGTTCTCCGTGTCTTGTAACATCCCAGGCACATCATTGACAACAAACTATCTCTGCATATACTCGAATGTGGATATAAATTTGAAGTAATACGCAATTGCATCATGAAGAAGAAAACAAGAAAGCGCAGAAAAACAACAAAGAACTATGCCTTCATCGACAGCCAGAATCTTAATCTTGCCATTCGCGAGCAGGGGTGGATCCTCGATTTCCGGAAATTCAGGAAGTATCTGCAAGATAAATACAGTATCATGAAGGCGTACTTGTTCATAGGCTATGTTGCAGAAAACCAAGACATGTACACACAACTACAGAAGAGCGGCTACATATTAGTGTTCAAACCGACCTTGACTTTGCCGAGCGGAACGCCTAAAGGCAATGTTGACGCTGAACTTGTGCTGCACGCCATGATTGAATATAGGAACTTCTCTAAAGCACTTATTGTTACGGGCGATGGAGATTTTCATTGCCTTGTAGACTTTCTATCTAAAAACCGGAAACTAATGAAATTGATGATACCGAATAAGCGTAAATTCTCATCGTTATATCGGAAAATGATGGATAATATTGTGTTTATGAATGGCTTACGCCGAAAACTTGCGTACGTTCCGAAGAAGAAAAAGAAACAAAAATAAAAAGGGAGGCATTACCGCGGGACAGAACCCTTTGGATGGCCTCCCATCGTGATTCTTTAATATTATAACAATAAAATCCTCGTCGTCAAGGGGCAAACCGCATCAGTCTCATTCTAGTCTCCCCATCATTCCCCGGTTTATCTGTCTTCTGGTTCAAGCAAGGGAACCGGGAATCCAGTTTATTCGTCCATCATTGTAATCAATATTTCAATCGCCGTAATCATGCTGCGAAGCAGGGTCATTGCGAGGAGCGCAGCGACGCGGCAATCTCTGACAAATGATTGACATAACGTAGTGTTTTGCTATAATAGAGCGCGCCAGCGTAGCTCAGTTGGTAGAGCAGCGGTTTCGTAAACCGCAGGTCAGCAGTTCGATTCTGCTCGCTGGCTTTCCGCCTTCGGCGGAACAGATTACACCGATACCAAACTTGATTACAGTGATGTAAAAAAGAGGACGATTCTGCACCTCCCTACGTTCGGCACTTTC
This sequence comes from candidate division WOR-3 bacterium, assembly GCA_029858255.1. Classification (NCBI taxonomy): domain Bacteria; kingdom Pseudomonadati; phylum Caldifarciminota; species Caldifarciminota bacterium. The sequence goes on from JAOUFJ010000020.1 coordinate 37,578, forward strand.
ACCTCGCTGGCTGTTAGTCTCGCCGAAGGTATCGAGTTCAGCGAGATCAGAGAACCATGTGCTCTCGAGAGGCTGTTAGTCCCGTCGGAGGTATCGAGTTCGGTCGAAAACTAAAAGTCCTATGAATCGACTACCAGAAATGCCTGTCTTCACGCCCTTTGTGTGCCCACGCAATTTGCTTGTCGATATGGCGGACTAATGAAAAACATATTGGTCTAAAATATCTTAGCCAGAACGCACCCGCTAAAATATTCTCTCCTTCGAAATCAACTGCACATCGTTCGTAGTCCTGTGATTGAATCCATTCTAGTGACTGTTTTAAAAGAGCAGTACCTATTCCTTTTCCGCGCATGTGTTCTTTTGTATATGCACCTTGTATCCACACTGTTTTTTCATCAGTAATTAGATAATCTTCATTGATCGGGCAGATTTTCATATATGCTACTGCCTGTCCATGGTCTAAGGCTAGCCAAATCGAGTGCAACGGGTCTGAAAGCCATTTTTCATGATATTCTTTGCTTCTTTTTTCTGTCATCGCAACAAAAATCGGCGGCCCAGCCAAATATCGCGCTAGTTCGTGATCCAGTGACACAATCACGTCCAAATCATCGAGGGTAGCGAGCCGAATCTCGACGTCTATGGCAGGACATTGGATGTTTCCAAGATCACGCATCGCGTCAACTACTGCCATTCCGAAACCAAGCCAAAACAGTGTATCAATCACTTCCTTATCGTGCGCAAGCCCGGTTATAAGATGTGTAAAACAACCATTGACGATCCATTCGGACGAGATATACGCATACATCTGTTGATAAATCTTTTTTCGGCTTTCGCCTTCTCCAGAGTGCGCCCAGAAAGGAACAAAAACACCCCGTCTTCCTCTCCATGAAAGAAATAATTGTCCAATAAGATATCCGGAGATTCTTCCATTCTCTATTGCAACTACACCAGGTGTTTTTTTAATTTGGTCACGGAGCAAAGGTACTACTGCACTACAATCCTCGTACCTTGGCGGTAGAAGGTGCATATGTTCTCGTTCCAATCTATAACGCTTTGCGAACAGTATTGCTGCACCTTCGATATGTTTCTCTTCAAATGGTTCTATGTTACAGAATGACATTTTTACTCCTTTTATTATGGTTGAAACAGCTTACTTCAATCACCCAATTGACGATTTAAGCAACAAAAAACCGCCCTTGCAGGCGGCATTGATGGCATATCAAATAACTACTTCAATATCTAATCCGCCTGAGGTATAAATTCAGGGCTATTCCTTTTATCGCATCTTCCATAACTATACCTCCTTCCAAGGCGAATTAGCTCATACCCCTTGATTAAGTACATTATATGGCAAGCCAACAAAATGTCAAGGCAGTTACACCTTGCCCCCAGCTGGCTATCCGCAACATCTTGGTGAAGTGGATGAAAAACGTATGACGATCTATGAATTTCTATTTATTCTAATTTTACGATTTTCTTTGTTATACTTTTATTCGATGTTACAAAACATAGAAAATAGACACCGGCAGGCACCAGGTGACCTTGCTGGTCATCACCATTCCAGATTACGACTGACGACGGATGACTGATACCAGAAAACAATTGAGAAAAATCTTTAATCACTCTACCTGCAACATCATGAATTTTTGCACTGACTACTGACTGCTGTCTGCTGTTCCCTTGAAATTGAAGTTTAATTTCGGTTTTCTCGCTACATGGATTAGGATATATGTCGCAAAAAATCGCATTATCACTAAAGACTTTAGAATATTCATCTTCAGAGACACCGGTAACAGGAGCATACTTCACCGTTAAATAATCAAAATTGCCGCCTATGTAGGATTTCCCTGTTACGATGATGTTATTATCATTATCGACCGCGACACCGTGAGCAATATCGTCGTCACCATTATCGAGTGTACCTTGCCAGAGAATTGTTCCACTGGAATCATACTCTACTACGAAATAATCATAATCGCCACCCATAGCAGCAGAATAACCTGCCACGATGATATTATTGGTATTATTGACTGCCACGCTGTAAGCAACATCATCGTTGTTATTATTATCGAGTGTATCTTGCCAGAGAATTATTCCACTGGAATCGTACTTCAATGTGAAATAATCATAATCGCTGAATGGTCCTCCAGAGCACCCTGTCACGATGATATTATTTGAATTATCAACTGCTACGCCATAGGCCTGGTCAAATTGGTATTTGTCTATTATATCTTGCCAGAGGATTGTTCCACTGGAATCGTACTTCACTGTGAAATAATCATTATTGACGCCGTCTGAAGTATATCCTGTTACTATGATATTATTGGCATTATCGACTGCTACGCCCAAAGCAGAATCCCACAAACCATTGCTGAGTGTATCTGCCCAGACAATTGTACCATCGGAGTCATACTTAACTGTGAGATAAACACAGTCGTTGCCTATATCACAATAACCCGTTACGATAATGTTATTAGCATTGTCGACCGCGACACCACGAGCAATATCATAGAGGCCATTATTATCGAGCGCAGCTTGCCAGAGAATTGTTCCGGTGGAATCATACTTGATGATGAAATAATCATAATCGCCACCTATAGAAGAATAGCCTGTCATGATGATATTATTTGAATTATCAACCGCCACGCACTCAGCATTATCTGCTGCTCCATTGTCTATGGTATCTTGCCAAAGAACCGTGCCATTGGAATCATATCTCACGATAAAATAATCGTTGTTGCCACCAATGTACGATATTCCTGCTACGATGATGTTATTTGAATTATCGACGGCTACGCTGAAGGCGCCATCCCAGTCGCCATTATCGAGTGTATCTGCCCATTCGATCTTATAATTATCCGCAACCAGAACACGTGGAAATACAAGAAAAGAGAAAAATAAGGCTACAGGTACGCATCTTAGCTTCATAATACCTCCTTACACCTCCTTTTCGAATGATCCCCAATTAAATATAGTCCAAGGAAAGAAAATGTCAACCACAGGACCGCAATCACACCCCAGAGGCATATTCATGTATGTCCAAACCATCTGATTATGTTCAGCTATGACACACTATATAAGAGCCGATTGGATCGAACAGTCCAAGAAGTACGAATCAACACCCAACCTGTCGTAGATCCTGTTAAGGGCTATATTCTGTTAACTCTCAGCAAAGTAACAAGACGAGATACCATAACAATTATTACTCCATACAGTTTTTCGCTATCTGCCGTTGACTTTTAATGAAACTCGAAACCGGACGGAGTTAATAGAGCGAGAATGTCAAAAAGTCAACCTCCGTCCCCCGAACTAAGATAGTTAGTGTAGGTGGCAATACCGCAGCGTTGTGGTAGATACGTTGAAACATATGCTAAGCTCATGCCCGTGCCAGAACTACCACCCTTCGTGCATTTTCAATGTTCATTAACGCTGCTATGGCAATTAGGGCCAACGCGGGCTGATTAAGTACACCACCAAGGAAAATAATGAAAATTCTCAGATCACGACCAATCCTAAAATGTCGATTCCCTTCACTTCTCATCAGGCTGTCATATTTATCTGCAGTATAACTGTTGATTAATGAACCGATTACTGCCATAAATCCAATAATCATAATCACGGGATTGCTGATGACCTGATATGTGTGATAAGTTAGACTGAATAATAAAAAGGCATCGGCGTATCTGTCAAGTACAGCATCAAACCAGCCGCCGAACTCTGTTTCCAGGAATTTTAGTCGCGCAACCTCACCATCGCAACCATCAATGATTGAGGCGACCTGAGCAAGAATTGCTCCGATTAGGAGGTTCAAGTATCCCTTATGAAAAAAGAAGAATGCACCAATGATGGAAAGGAAGAAACAAGTTAGCGTAATGGTATTGGGCTGAATTTTGGTTTTCAAAAGAATTTTTGTAATTTGACCAGATATCGGTCTGTTTATGTATCTTGATACGAATCCATCAGACTTTTTATTTACAAAAACATTTACCAGATGTCTCTTGGCCTGTTTCAGTTTTACCTCATTATCTACATCAATCCAGTAATTCCCACTAACGTCACAAACTCTAACCTTACCCTTTTTGGCTAATATCTCAATACCGCCTGATAGGGATGTGTCACCCCTCTTGGAACTTTGTTCAATTGCGTTGAAGATTGCGGGCGTACAGAGGAATATTCCTGTATCATAGGCATCATACTCTTTAAGATTTTTGCCGATATGCAAAATCCTTTTGTTTTTGATAAACACTTTCGTGACATCTTCTTCGTCAACAAAATAATTTACTTTAATATTAGAATCTATTGCTAAAATGACTTCATTATTATTTATCCTCTTGTTCTTCAGTTTTGCGATAATTTTCTCATCGAAAATATGATCACTCATCAGGAGAATGAAATTACCATTTATAATATCCTTTGCCTTCAGCACTGATATTCCATTTTCCTTTCTCCATTCATCATTATGCAGACAAGTAATTTTTATGTTTCTTTTTTTACTGAAGGTTTCTAAATAGTCGCGGAGTATTTGGCCGCGATAGCCAGTCACCACATAAAATTCTTTTAAGCCGACCTTTCTGGCGCGTAGTATAACCCTCGCGATAAGCGGCATTCCCATTAATGAAGTCAGTGGTTTTGATCTTGATTTTGAAGCAAGTCTTGCACCTCGTCCTGATGCAATTATGAGACATTTCATTTACATACGCCCCTTTTTTACACAGATTTCTATCAATCTCTTTTTGGTAAATTCTTTGCCTCTGATATATAAGCAAGAAGATTTTGAAAAATTAATACAGTCGTTTTTCTTGCACTTGATTATATCAAATTTTCTGGGGAAGTCAAGTTGTTAACAGCAGTCAAATAAATGGTCGACTTTCACCGATCCTTGTTATTATATTGTTATATTGTACGGCATTTGTGCGGTCCATCTGCCAAAATAGCCCGCATTGTTCTGTTTTCAGCATATGCGGGACACTCTAGCTGAAATCTAAACGGCACATTCATCAATCTTTTGACTGTTTGTTATCCATAACTTCCCAATAAGTTGGACTACATTCATAAGGTTAGAGGAACGGAGTGCTCGTCCGTAGGTTACTGTGTACATCAAATAGCTATTATTTTAATCTTAGGTTCAACAGTGTGCCGATGTAATAACTCCTCACTGTTAAATCCTCTCCATTGACACACATCTTGATGTATATATAATTATAAGTAGATTTATGATAAATTAACTGGAGGAGATAAAAATCTATTTGTGGCGTTGTAGTAACAGATTCGAAAAAGGCAAGGGTAGTAATTAGGTAGAAGAAGTGGGTCATTAAGATTCCCGAAGTAAAGAATTAGAATTAAACTGGGATCTCATTGAGTATTGGCTTTCTCAAGGCACTTAACCTACCTATACTGTGATTTAACCGATTACATAAGAAGGAGGTAAATCATGAACAATCTTAGAGAGCTTATCGAATACATTGAAAAAGCATTAGTAGATAATCCGGAAAAAGTTGAGGTAAAGGAAATCGCCGGAGAAAAGAGCATTATATATGAGCTTAAAGTCGGTGAAGGTGATCTGGGTAAAGTAATTGGTAAAGAAGGCAGAACAGCAAAGGCTGTCAGAACAATCATTACCGCTGCGGCAATGAAACAAGGGAAACGCGTAGTATTAGAGATTATCGAATAATGATGTCTTGTATATCTTGTCTTTTTCATCCTGTTTTACACACGTCTAACCCTGTATCTATTTCATTGAAATTGATGGTATCATTACAAGGAAAGTAGTCAAGGTTAGATAAAAAACCACAAATTGTAGCACGCGGGGAAATTCCGCAATTTTAAAAAAGTGCGGGGCCACTTCCTTTTTTGTGCCATATTTCAGGTGTCTCTTAGCCATATGTTGATAACAGTGAGATAAGGCCGATTACGGTGATATAATTTCAGATCTATTGATGCCACTAAATAATAGAATAATAGACAGAAAATCCAAATGTGCTTAGCACATTTTTGATTGCAGTAATAATATTTAGATATCAGTGATGATTATAAGGAACCTCTCGAAATAAAAATTGACATTCCACTGAATTTGGATATACTTATTCTAAATCAAGGAGGTTTTATGAATATATACGTAGGTAATTTGTCGCGTGATACTACTGACAACGATTTACAGAAGGCTTTTGAAGCCTTTGGACAGGTTCTATCTGTAAGAATTGTCAAAGATAAGTTCGGTGGACAACCAAGAGGATTCGGGTTCGTAGATATGCCGAACAACAAAGAAGCCCAGGCTGCCATCGACGGTTTGAATGGCAAGGTGTTCATGGGCCAAGCACTCAATGTTAACGAAGCACGTCCTCGTCCAGATCATCGAGGCGGCGGAAAACGAGAAGGCGGTGGTAGAGGTCGCTCCTGGTAGAATATATTCAAACAATATAAATCCGTTGCAGAACTCTGCAAACCCACATGATTTTAACAGTGTCGCAGAAGGTATTTGACATAACGGGAAGAGTTGTATTACCCAACAAGATGAAACTAGGTATCTATTTCATAGATGTTGACAGTAAGACCACAAAGAAGGTAGTTAAGGTCAGATAGAAATCAAAGTTGTAGCACAAGGGGAGTGATTCAGACTGTCACTTCCCTTGTTCCCTGTGCCAGATTTGTGCCAAGTCTAGGCCAAATGACACAGCACAATTCAGACTTCTGCCGTTTCTTCATCATACAGATTATATAAGAAGGAAACGGTATCCTCGTGAATTCAGTTGCATCTCTTGAAGCAATAATTCACGGGACCAGCAATGGCCAGAATAACGAAAAGCGTTATCTGTATTACATCAGTTCAGCTCACTCCAATTTTACGATCTTCTTTGTTACACTCTGGCCAAGTGCCTCCAATCGCACAAAATACACACCGCTGGGCACAATTTTGCCAGAATCGTCCGTGCCGTCCCACGTAACCTTAGTCAAACCAGACGCACACTCTCCATCGACCAGCCGCCGCAACCTCCTCCCCGCCACATCACAAACCGTGACATTCAAGTATTGAGGGTTCTGCAGATCAAAAGTAATACTACAATCATTGCCAAACGGATTGGGAAACGGAGCATAAAGCTTTACTCCACTTACCCTAAATGGGATCAGACTCTGTTCAGCCACCGCACCCTGCTCATCATATTTTACTGTGAGAAAGTCAGCGTTACCGCCGTCAATCCGAAAGCCGGTAACAATAATCCCTCCTGAATTATCACATGCGACACCCCGCGCGTAATCGTCAATGCCATTCCCGCTGTCATAATCAGTAGTCCATAATTCATCGCCGGCCGCAGAATACTTGAGTGTATGATAGACAAACGCGGGAATAAGTATATTGTCTTTGTAGTATTCGCCGGTGACAATGATATCGTTGTCATTGTCAATTGCTATATCCTGCGCCGTCCAGCTGGGATTGGGTAAGATATGAATACGAATCCAGACTGAGTCACCCTGACTGTCGTATTTAACCGTAATAAACCGCGCCGGATAGAATGGATGACCGCAGACAGCTATGTTACCTGCAGCATCGGCTGCAACGCCGCGCCCAAAACTGTCATAACTACCGTAATGATATCTCCTTGTCCACAGGGTCTCACCAGCAGGATTGTATTTAACCGTCAGATAGGTGTGCATACTAATACTAGTATCAACTGAAGCCCCAGTAACAATGATATTGCCCGTTGGATCAGCAGTTATGTCATGAGCAATGTCGTTGAGTCCCGCATCTAATCGGCGGCTCCAAATCGTATCACCATTGGCATCGTATTTTATTGTTAGATAATCGTAATCAAGGCCGTTGAATGAATAGCCGGTCACCATGACGTTGCGCGCTGAATCGGTCACGACGCTCGTGCCGATATTATCCATACCTGTTACATACCCGGCTTGCCAGATGAAATCGCCCGAGGCATCATATTTTACGGTAATGTAATCATAAATCGTATCCATCCGCGAAGAGCCAAAAACTACTATGTCGCCATAGCCATCAACAACCACGCCGTGCGCAAGATCGCTGCCGCCAGTATCAAAAAACCGGATCCAGATAGTATCGCCGGTCGACGTATATTTGATGATGCAAAAATCATAATCTGTGCCGTTGTACGAACTTCCAGCGACGACGATATTGTTTTGATTATCTGTGGTGACGCCAAAAGCGTAATCGGCCATACTGCCATCATAAACACGGGTCCAAACAAGCGGCGGTTGTGCCAAGGCAAAACAGAATATGCCAAAGGCTATTATAATAACGATATATCTTTTCATCGTATCAGGATGATTTTTCTGGTCTCAACCCACTCATCAGTCTCCACCCGTAAGAAATAGACACCAGCAGCACCAGGCTGCAGTCCCGCATTATGCATTCCAGGACCAACCCTATCCTCAAATTTATCTACGACCCGGCCGCAAACGTCGAGCAGACTGATCGTTACGGCTGAACTCACGTCAAGCAAATAGGACAATTCCACCTTTCGGCCGATCGTGGAAACCTTCAAGCGCGAGGTAATGGAAAGATTGCCAGTTTCCGCAATACCGATGCCATAAGGGTCCAGAATCCACAAGCCGCAATCGCCGGCTGCGGTATAGATAAGTCCTCCTTGCACCGAGACGCCACTATGCCTGACCCCGCGACCACAGACTTTGTATCTATAATATCCTACTTCCTGGGGAGTAACCGGGTTTGAGACGTCGAAAATTCTTACTCCACCGCCAGTAAGATCATCCGAGAGATAGGCATAAATCCCCTCCACATATATGTCATTGACCCGCATGGGATAGTAATAACTCACCGGCAAAGGATTGTACGGATCAGATACATCAATGATCCAAAGGTACGACGGGTCATAACCAACATTAAGATATACGTAATTATCAGATACATAGATAGCCCCACCAAGTGACTGTAAATCGCATCCCGCAATGACAGTCGGTGCATAGGGATTGGATATGTTAACTATTCTTAGACCGTCGTCTGAGCTACAATATGCAAAGTCACCAGCAACAACCACATTCCATACCGTCAGCGTTTCCCCATAAGGAATCCCGGTAACGAGGTACGGATTTGCCGGATCTGCAATATCACAGACGGCAAACCCGTATCCACCTGCGCCAGAGGAACCAGAGCAGCCTAAATACGCATAGTTGCCCTGAACACAAACGCTTCTAACCCAACTATAATATGGCGGGAGGCCTGGTATATAACAATGTCCGATTTCATGAGGATTCGCTAAATCCGAAATGTCAATTACGCGCATACCACTGTCATGTGCCGCAACGTAAAGGTTATTCCCCGCCATCGTAAATCCGCTAAAACGATAGTTGATATCGCACTTACCCAATTCGAAACAATTTTGAGGATCAGTGACGTCGATAATGCGGAAAAGCCCCGCTGGATCACAGAACACCGCAAAATTGTCCGAAACCTCAATACGATGTGATCTATACATTATTTCGTACTCGCTAATCTGAAATGGCAAAAAAGGTTCGGTAATATCCAGCACCTCGATTCGGTCTATTGCCATACTGTAGAGGTAGTCATGCAAAACCGTAATCTGAGTTGTCTGACATGGAATGCAATTCATCAATATTGGATCATCCGGGACAATGATGTCAAACACGTATAGAAACATTCCACCAACATATAGGCAATCACCCTTCAGCTGCGGGTTGCCAACCGGGAAATCAACCAGATAGTCCCGCACAACGTAAGGATTAGCGGGATCAGAAATATCAACGACCCGCAACCCCCATCCGGTAACATAGGCATAGTCACCTTCGACAATAACCTCCATGAATTGACCCAGGTAACACCGGCCTAATTCGTAAGGCAGCGCAGGGTCTGACACATCCAAGATTAACATAGCATCATTCATCCCCATTGCACAGGCGGCGCAAACATAGACACGGTTATCCTTAACGTATACATAGTAGGAAAGAATACTGTCTGGTGTCCATTCGCCTTGGACTACAAGAGTATGGGGATCGGATACATCAAGAATCGTCATGCGCGTGTAAGAAACGACGTAGGCAGAATTTTGACATACGTACACCTGAACAATCGAATCATTGGGCTGCCAACGATTGATCATTACTGGATTTGAAGGATCAGCAACATTGTAGATCCACAGTCCTTGTTTCTGAGCCGCAATATAGAGCAAAGTATCGTGGAGAAATGGCACCAACGCCTTTATCGGGCTGATTATCTGGCCAACCTTTGCCGGATTTGCCGGATCGTCCACGTCGAATACCAGAATACCGGAACCTGACGATACAACTACATAGTCAGTGCCGTTTATCACCCCGCTGACGATGCCGCCCGTGGCGCTCCCAAATGGATAGCCTCCCACAAACCGTACGTTCAACGAATCCTGAGCAGAAAGAAGGATGGGACAGAATGAAATCATGATCAACGTGATGAGTAAAGCCAGTCTACGATTGAACCGTTTACTAATATCGAAAACCATTCTACTCTTCCTTAACACATCTTACTCGTAAAAGAAAACCTGTCAAGGCGAATGGCCAGTATACAAAGAGCACAGTAAATCGAAATCCAAGGGGGGATGGACATCCATCCCCCCTTGAAAGCAATACC